>NZ_JBICKW010000039.1:0-4133 GCF_043104645.1 Delftia sp. WSY_12 | reverse complement strand
TCGGCCAGCGTGGGCGTGGCCTTCACGTTGGGCAGCAAGAACGGCTTCAGCGTCAATGTGGGGCTCAGCCAGGGCAAGGGCAGTGGCAGCGGTGAAAGCCTCAGCCACACCAACACCCACATCAAGGCAGGCGGCACGGCCAGCGTGCAAAGCGGCGGCGACACCACGCTCAAGGGCGCCACCATCGTGGCCGACACGGTCAAGGCCGACATAGGCGGCAACCTCGCCATCGAAAGCCTGCAGGACAAGAGCACCTACAACGAGAAAAGCAGCAGCGCAGGCCTCAACGTCAGCCTGTGCGTGCCTCCCCTGTGCTACGGCGCCTCCAGCGTGGGCGGCAGCGCCGGGCGCACGCGCATCGACAGCGACTACCAGAGCGTGGTCGAGCAAAGCGGCATCCGCGCTGGCGACGGTGGCTTTGACGTCAAGGTCAAGGGCGACACCACGCTCAAGGGCGGCGCCATCACCAGCACCCAGGTGGCGATGGACGACGGCAAGAACCGCTTTGAAACCGGCGGCAAGCTGACCACCAGCGACATTGAAAACCACGCGGCCTACGACGCCAGCGGCTGGAGCGCAGGCGGCAGCGTGGGCTTCCAGGCAGGTGACCAGAGCACAGCCAAGACAGAAGAACAAAAAAAGGCCGCACTCGACACAGGCAAGGGCCTGACGGGCGGCAGTGCCGGCGTGGGCAGCGACAGCGGCAATGCCAGCAGCACCACCAAGGCAGGCATCAGCGGCGTGGCGGGTGACAGCGGTGCGCGCACGGGGGACAAGGAGACGGGCCTCAAGCCCATCTTCGACAAGGACAAGGTGCGCGAGAACGTCAATGCGCAGATCGAGATCACGCGGGAGTTTGGTTCACGCGCGAGCAAGGCGGTGGGGGACTATGCGCAAGGGCGGCTCAATGAGGCCGGCAAACTGCGGGAGCAGGCCGCTGATGAAAAAGATCCAGCCCGGGCGCAGGAGCTTTTGAATCAGGCGGATGGCATCGAGCGTGACTGGTCAGAAGGCGGAGCCATGCGCGTCCTGGCGCACACCGTCATCGGAGGTTTGGTCGGTGGTGCGGGTGGCGCAGCCGGTGCAGCTACCAGTCAGGCTGTAGTGGCGGAACTGGACAACGTACTCACTTCCATGGGAGTAGAGGGCCCAGCCCGAGACGCCGTGCTGGCTGCGACCAGCACGGCGATTGGAGCGACCACGGGAGGAGCTGCGGGTGCTGCCGCCGCAGGCAACGCTACGGTCAACAACTACCTCACTCACGACCAATGGAACCAGTACGCCAAGGACCTTGCCAACTGCAAGGCCCAAGGGTGCAGCAAGGAAGAAGAAGCCCAGATCCGCAACAAGTGGGAAAGCCTCAGCACAGAACAGAACATCGCCTTGGCCAACTGTGATACAGGCGGTAACTGCGGGGACCTTTGGAAGGATGTCGTGGACGGCACCAACCGCATGAATGAACTCGTCAAAGACGGCAAGATTCCTGGCGGAGCGGTGCAAAACGATTTGGGCCAGTACCAGGGCCAGCGTCTGGCAACGGATCCCGTCTATCGTCAGCAAGTCAGTGACGCGAGAAAAACCGTCGAGGCATGCAACGCCAATCCCAGCCAGTGCAACGAACAGGCATTGAGGGTGGCGGCGGTTGTGCTGACGCCCATCATCGCTCCCGTGATCGGGAACGCGGCGTTCACACAGATGCTGGTCAACAGCGGAAAGATGGCAGCGTCGGAGATCGCGCTACTGTATCAACTGGGGACGGTGAACTACTGCGCTTTACGCCCACAGGGTTGTATGGTCGTGATCGAGACGGCGGCAGGTCTAGCGACGAACTCGACTGCACCATCGGTAGTGCCTAGTGGGAAAGTGCCGGGGGGTAAGAAGCCTGGAGGAGGGGCTGATTCCACAGGAAAAACCAACGGAAGTTCTATAGTTGAAGACGAAAAAGCGGCTTTGGAACGTATTGGTAAAAATCCGACAGGCCCTGATTTAACAAATAAAGCACCTAATTCGGTGTTGAACACCAAAGCTGTAAATGACTTGAAGGATGGGAAATTGCCGGGTATCCCTATCGGGGGGCCGGGTACGCCGAGAGAGATGCCTGCAAGCCAAAATCCGAGTGCTACTGCTGAGGACTTTGTGAATAAAATCTTTGAGGATTTTCCGATAGCGAAGAAGCCAATAGCTGGGTGTGACGGATGCTGGCGCGCGCAGAATAGCGATGGCGCTTGGATTACATACAGACCCGCTGGGCAAGCAAGTTCTGCTACCTCTTCAACTACTGCAACAGTAGAGATAAATGGGGCCAACATTAACCAATTGAATTCCAATCAGGCAGGTAAAGGCCAAGTGTTAAAGCTTAAATTCCCAGTTAAGAGTGAGGTGAAGTGATGTTGAGTATTTCTTTTAAAGATTCTGTGGCAATTCAAAATGATATTTATATGTTGACGCTGGATGACTATGCACCACACGGAGTGCTAGGTGGGCAAAGTAGAGATGAAAATCCTATTCATTGGCAATATACTGTTGATATTATTTATCGATGTTTGGTGGCGGGCTTTTGGAGAATATGGAATTCGCCACTACTGACGCAGAATAGCATCGTAGATCATGAGGGGTTTTGTAAGAAACTATCCGAGTTAAGTCCATTTGAATTATCGGAGGAGGGAGAAGATTACTGGCTTGGAACTATGTTGTGTTGTACGGAATTGAGTTTGAGTTTGGTTAAAAGATTTGGAGTGAATGGAATGGTCTCAGATGGCTTCTGCGAGCCATTTGTTATCGAAGTTGAGCAAGAGTTTTTAAAACATGATGTTTCTTGGTCGCGCGGGAGCTTTTTTACTGTGAAAGCCCATAGGGAAATCAAGGGGTGGCAGGCAGATTCCCAATAAATGAGGTGCTCCAGCTTGGGGCGAAACTCCGCCTTCAACAACTGCTGTGCAAGAAATATTTACTCAGGCCTTGAGTAGCGAGGGAGGCGCAGGTTGCAGGAATGAGCTGTAAATACTGATCTTCTTGAAAGAGCGGTGAGGTAATAATGAAGGCGGCTGTAAAAAATATAACTAGCGATATCTTTGACTTGAAAACCTATTGTCCAGATAATCTGAGAAATTTTTCTATTAGTCTTCGTGTTCAGATTGGGGTTGATTGCACTCTCGGAGCTGACGATTTTGAGATTTTCATCTGTACTCCAGAGTGGTTGATTGATAATATATACAATCCATATTGGGGGCGTGGTTTATTATTAATTCGTGAATATAATTTGCAGGAGGTTTATAAAAATATTCATGAACTAGTTGACGGAATTGAGGGCGAAAGTTGGCAGGAAATTTCTACTAAATTATCAAAGTTTTTTTTATGGGAATTTGATGATTATAAATATTAAAGATGCTCTTATGTTTTAAGTAAAGTATAGGAATGATATGAGTGGAATGCATTCTTTTTTATTAGTCTTCTCTTTGGGTGCTCTACTGGCTGGTTGCGCCATCGAACCTCGCCGCAACTACACGCCACAGCCCAAAGACGCCACATTGCATCTCCGCTCCACAGGCATGCCCATGTCGGCAAGCTTCTCCATCAGTTCCGCCAGCACGGCGTGCGAAGGCTTTGAATTCGCAGGATCTGTCCGCGATGGAGGCGAGGGCGTGCTGCTGCCCTGGATTGCAGCGTTGAGCAACAAGCTCAGCGGCGTTCCAACTGTGCGAGAGGCTGCGGTGCCCGCAGATGCGCCAGTGCAGGTCAAAGGCTTTTCTTTCTGGCAGGACCAGTACAGCAGCGGTTCCTGTGGGCCGGTCGCCAAGCGGTTTACACCCACGGCCGATGGCGTCTATCGTGTTGATTTTGTCTGGGCTGGCATGCGCAAGTGCGGGTTGCGTATCGTGGATATCAGCAGGCCTGATGAGCCAAGGGAAGTACCTGGCGCGCCGCTGATCTGTCCTCGTCCGCCTGGGCTGTAGTTCTACGGTTCGGTGTTCACAAGTCAGGACCGCCATGCATATCGCCCGCGTTCTGATCGCTCTGTTGTGGTTTCAATTTCTGCCTGTCGTCTCTGGTGGCCAGAACATCCGTATCGCAGACCAGGGGTTCAGTCTCAGCGGCGGCGGCCTCGACAATCGGGGCGGCAAGACCAGCGATGC
>NZ_JBICKW010000038.1:0-125172 GCF_043104645.1 Delftia sp. WSY_12 | reverse complement strand
GTGGATCGGTGGTGTTAGCCACTCTTTGTCGCCAAATGTTCTGTATGCGGATTGTTAAAAATCGCTGCCAATTTTTGAGCATAAGGTAAGTGATCCGCTACGCGGGCTGTTCATGCCGACACTGACGCTTGCCAGTGACTGCTCTTGGCCGAACTGTGTCACACACCTCAGGCGCTCGAACTACTCAGATGTCCGGCGGTCTCGTCATCCGCCACAGCCATCACAAAGGCCTGCATGGCAGCAACCTCGAAGCTCCCTTCGTTGGAGTCGGTTTCATGAGATGTGCCGCCAACCACGCGAACCAAGATGCCATCGGGCTGGTATTGGCCAAACTTTGCCCCGGGCTCGAACAGGCGGCTCACACCCCTGCAGACGGCCCTTCGGAACATCTCAGGTATCTGTTCTTGCGAGACTTCCCACCGGAACGAAAGGCCGTGGTCGAACGAGTGCTCTACGGTGAGCACTACATGACCAAACCGAGGGAAGCCCGCTTGGCGGATGAAACGCCCCTCTCCGGTCGTTGCACGTTGAACAAGCAGTTTCTTCGTCGCCTCGTAGTCCGTTCGTGGCCGGCAACAATCCTTCACTAGATACCGATTTCACTTCTTTCTAATCGCCTATTTACCTCACCAACCACATCCCCCGGCGCAACCCCCAACATCTTGCACTGCTTGAAGGCAGACCGAAGGCTTGGCCTCGTATCAGCTTCTGTCTTCCCTGCCTCTTTACAAAATTCCAACTACAGGTGGCAGACAGAGACTTGGTAAAGCCGGAAGCTTTACTGTCCGGTTCTCTCGCTTCCACTGCGTGCGGTGGCTCTGGGACCGGGACCCTCTCGACAGGACTCCAATGCCCCAGCCCACTCCCGCCACCACACCCCCACCCAAACTCGAAGACCTCGCCATAGACGCCGTCCTGCACATGGGCGCTGCGCTGGATGTGCTGGACCTGCACGCTCGCCACAAGGTCACGGCCATCAATTGCGTGTGCCGCGATCTGCTGCGCATCTATTACGTGAAGGCCGACCAGGCGCAGTCGCTGGAGCCTGAGGACAAGGAGTTGGTGGGCCTGCTGCACGACACGGCGGTGAACCTGGGCTATGCCATTGAGGTGGTGGAGCATCTCAATGGCGATGAGGCCGACGACCCCATTCTTTATGCCGTGAGCTATCTGCTCAGGGCGGCGAAGCGGTTTGCGGATGAGGGCGTGTCGGTGGCGTTGGCCTGAAGAGTGCGGCAGGCGCGGATGGCCTGCGGATATGGCGGGAGCGAGGCAAAAAAGTGCGCAAAAAAAAGCGCGCCCCATGCTGAAGCGCGCTGCCGGGTTGGGGCTGTGGGTCAGTCCTTCTTGGCCCGGATGACTTCGCCGCCCACGGCGTCGATCTTGACTTCCATGAGCGTGCCGTTGGCCTGCAGCACTTCGACCTGGTAGCTGGTCTGGCCCCAGTGGGAGTCCAGTTCCGCGCTGACGGGCGTGCCGGGGGTGTGGCGGGTGGCGGCCTGTATGGCCTGCTCAATGGTGGATTTGGCCTTTTCCAGGCGCTGGCGGTCCTTGCGCTTGGCGGCGCCGTCGTTCTTGTGCTGGGAGGCCTGGCCGGTGATGGCGTTGACCCAGACTTCCACGCTGTCGCCGGCCGGGGTAATGACTTCGATTTCGTAGCGCGGGCCCATGCCGTCGCCGTCGTCCAGCTGGGCTTCGATGGCCTTGCCGGGCACGGCCTGGGTGGCGCGGGTGATGGCCTGCTCCAGCGGGATCTTGGCCTGGCTGGTGATGGTCTGCCATTCGGCCACCGACTTGGCGGCGGCGGGCAGGGCGGCGGTGGCGCAGGTCAGGGCCAGGGCGATGGAGAGGGCGGCAGTGCGTGCGAACGGGGCAGGCTTCATGGGTGTGGCTCCTTCCGGGAATGGGGTTGGACAAGACAACGGTCGGGGCCATTGTCTCCACCGTCCCGGAGAGCGGTTGTCGGAGAGGGCGCCCTTTGCCCCCTCCGGCGTGCTGCGGTTTGATCCAGCGCAAGCTCTGCGTTCAGAGGCCCAGCACCTTGGCCACGTAGTCGGCGTCCTTGTCGCCCCGGCCCGAGAGGTTGATGAGGATGTGCTGGTCCTTGGGCAGGCCGGGCGCCACGCGCATGGCCCAGGCCACGGCGTGGGCGCTTTCCAGCGCGGGGATGATGCCTTCCACGCGCGACAGCTGCATGAAGGCGTCCAGGCATTCCTTGTCGGTGACGGATTCGTACTGCACGCGGCCCAGGTCCTTGAGGTAGCTGTGCTGCGGGCCCACGCCCGGATAGTCCAGGCCCGAGGCAATGCTGTGCACGGCAGCCGGCGTGCCGTCTGCGTTTTCCAGCACGTAGCACTTCATGCCGTGGATTTCGCCGGGCTTGCCCATGCTGAGGGTGGCCGCGTGGCGGCCGGGCTTGTCCGTGCCTTCGCCCGAGGGCTCCACTCCGACGAGCTTGACCGAGGCATCGCCCAGGAAGGCCGTGAAGATGCCCATGGCGTTGGAGCCGCCGCCCACGCAGGCTGCCACATGGTCGGGCAGCTTGCCGTGTTTGGCCTGAAACTGCTCGCGCGCCTCGCGGCCAATGATGCTCTGGAAGTCGCGCACCATCATCGGGAACGGGTGGGGGCCGACCACGGAGCCGATGGCGTAGATGTAGTCCGTGGGGTTGGTGAGGTATTCCTCGAAGGCGCTGTCCACGGCCTCCTTGAGCGTGGCCGCGCCGCGCGTGACGGGCACGAGCTTGCAGCCCAGGATGCGCATCTTGGTGACGTTGGGGTGTTCCTTCTCGATGTCCACCTGGCCCATGTGGATCTCGCAGGGAATGCCCACCAGCGCGCAGGCCGTGGCCAGGGCCACGCCGTGCTGGCCGGCGCCGGTTTCTGCGATGACCTTCTTCTTGCCCATGAACTTGGCCAGCAGGGCCTCGCCCAGGCAGTGGTTGATCTTGTGGGCGCCGGTGTGGTTGAGGTCTTCGCGCTTGAGGTGGATCTGTGCGCCGCCGAGCTGCTCCGACAGGCGCCGCGCGTGGAAGATGGGGCTGGGGCGGCCCACGTAGTCGGCGAAGAGCTGGGCCAGTTCCTGCTGGAAGTCTTGGCGTTTGGTGATTTCGGCGTAGGCGGTGTTGATGTCGTCCATGGCCTGCTTGAGGTGGGGCGGGACCAACTGGCCGCCGTAGGGGCCGAAGTAGCCTTCTGCTGTGGGCATGGGGGAGAAGGTGGGGGGTGTAGTGGTCATGGTTGCTTGTGTTCGTTGTGATGGATGACGCTCTGGCGATTCAGGGTAGCCGTGGCAGCTTACGCAGGGCTGTTGGGGGTGGCCGAGAGAGAAAACCCCGGTTGGATTGACCGGGGTTTCTGGTTTTTGGCCCTGCCGGGTGGTTGTTTTTCGAGGCCGGGTTTCGGCCCGGCAGCCGACTGCCCTTTCTTGATTCGCCAAGAAAGGTCAGATCAAAGAAGGCGACCCGAATGCCCGCGACCCCTTCGCTGCGCTGCGGGGCAACCTGCGTCAGGCCGCCTGCGGGGTTCGCCGTGAAACTCGTTGCGCGCTGCGCGCTTCACTCAAACATCACGGCGAGTCAGTTGACGAGGCAGTCCTGTCCTGCGGCAGGACTGCAACCCCGCAGGCGGCCCGACGCAGGCGCGGGCATACGGGATTGGGGGCGGGGAGATGGGGCGGGGCCGGGGGCGTCAGCCGTTCTTTTGCAGGGAGCGGATGACGCTGGAGAAGTCCAGGGCGCCGTTGCCGGCGATGGAGTGCATGGCGTACATGGCGCGGGCCATGCCGCCCAGGGGCGTGGAGGCCTTGACTGCCATGGCGTTTTCCTGGGCCAGGCCCAGGTCCTTGAGCATGAGGTCGGTGCCGAAGCCGCCTGCGTAGTTCTTGGAGGCGGGGGCGTTTTCGTGGACGCCGGGGAAGGGGTTGTATTTTTCCAGGGCCCAGTTGCCGCCCGAGCTGCGGCGCATGATTTCGCTGAGGACCTTGGGGTCCAGGCCGTTGGCCACGCCCAGGGCGATGGCTTCGCTGGTGCCGATCATGAGGATGCCCAGCAGCATGTTGTTGCAGATCTTGGCGGTCTGGCCCGCGCCCACGGCGCCGGCGTGGAAGATGTTGGCGCCCATTTTTTCGAGCAGGGGGCGGGCGCGCTCCAGGTCGGCGTCGCTGCCGCCGACCATGAAGGTGAGGGTGCCAGCAATGGCGCCGCCCGTGCCGCCGGAGACGGGGGCGTCGATGAAGGCAATGCCTGCGGCTTCGGCGGCCTTGGCGACCTTTTGGCTGGTGGCGGCGGCGATGGTGGAGCTGTCGATGATGAGCGCGCCCTTGGCAATGCGCTGCAGCAGGCCGGCCGCGCCGTCACGGCCGAGGAAGAGGCCTTCCACATGCTGGCTGGCGGGCAGCATGGAGACCACGGCTTCTGCGCCCTGCACGGCGTCTTCGGCGCTGGCGGCAATGCTCACGCCCTCTGCAGCGACTTTGGCGCAGGCGTCTTTGGAGAGGTCGAAGGCCTTGACCGTGTGGCCGGCCTTGTGCAGGTTGATGGCCATGGGGCCGCCCATGTTGCCGAGTCCGATGAATGCGATCTGCATGTGCTTGTCTCCTGTGTTGTGAAGCTTGTGGTGTGTCTCAGTGGACCGTGTCGTCGGTGTAGTTTTCGCCGGGGTCCATGTCGCCGGTGTCCTTGTCACCGTTCGCAATGTCGGCGCCGCGTTCCTTGAGCAGGGAGCGCAGGATGCCGCGGTGGCAGCGCGCCTCCTGCTCGCAGTAGCAGTCGATGGCGAAGGCGCTGTGCTGCGAGAGGGCGGCCAGCAGGTCCAGGGTGCGGCTGGCGGCGGGTTCGGCCATTTCCTTGCGGAATTTGCGCACGAATTGCTGCCAGAGCTTGTCGGCCTCGGCCTGCTGGCCGTGGTCCTGCAGCCGGTGCGATTCGAGCGCGGTGTGCATGGTGTCGGGCTGGGGCGAGAGTTCGGGGTACCAGACGTCGTAGTAGTCGCGGCTGGCGAATTCGGCCTTGGGCACGCCGCGCGGCGGGCGGCGCACGGTGCCTATGCGCAGGCCTTCATCGGCGTGGCGGGGGGTGCCTAGCTGGACGATGCGGATGGGCATGGGGCTCTCCTGCAAAGGGGGCTTATTCGTCGCCGAAGATGGGGTGCTTGCGTGTGCGGCGCCCGGCCGGGGCGGGGAGCGCCGGCGGTGTCTTTGCTTCGGCGGGCGCGGGTTCGCTGGCCTGGGCCTTGCGCTTTTTCGGGGGCGTGGCCTTGGCGTGGGGGTTGAAGGCCAGGGCCTGGGCAATCCAGTACTGCCACTGCTGGCGCGTGGCGTAGGCGGCGGGGCCGATGAAGAAGTAGCCGTCCATCTGGCCCTTGGATGAGAGCGGGCGCAGGCCCGGCGTCTCGGCCACGGCCGCGTGCTGCGAGGGCGGCAGGCGCACCAGCAGTTCGTCGTCTTCCACGCCCAGGCACAGCTTGCCGTTGACCATGAAGACATGGCAGCCGAACATGCGCTTTTCCTGCACGTCGTCGCAGCCGGCCAGGGCTTCGCGCACGGCGTCTATGAGGTGCAGCGTGGTGTCGGAGAGCGGGCGGGCGGGCATGGCGCGGGCTGGATGTGGATGAGTCAGCGGATCATGTCCGGCGCATCGCCTTCCAGCATGCGCCGCGCGATGATGACGCGCATGATTTCGTTCGTGCCTTCGAGGATCTGGTGCACTCGGGCATCGCGCATGAGGCGCTCCAGCGGGTATTCGCGGATGTAGCCGTAGCCGCCGTGCAGTTGCAGGGCTTCGTTGCAGACCATGAAGCCGGCATCGGTGGCAAAGCGCTTGGCCATGGCGCAGTAGGTGGAAGCGTCGCGCGCGCCGGCATCGAGCTTGGAGGCGGCCAGGCGCACCATCTGGCGCGCGGCCACGAGTTCGGTGGCCATGTCGGCCAGCTTGAACTGCAGGGCCTGGAAGCTGGCAATCGGCTTGCCGAACTGCTTGCGCTCGTGCATGTACTGCTGGGCCTGGGTGAGCGCGCCCTGGGCGGCGCCCACGGAGCAGGTGGCGATGTTGATGCGCCCGCCGTCCAGGCCCTTCATGGCGATCTTGAAGCCTTCGCCCTCGCGGCCCAGCAGGTTCTGGGCGGGAATGCGCACGTTGTCGAAGCTGATGACGCGCGTGGGCTGGCTGTTCCAGCCCATTTTTTCTTCCTTCTTGCCGTAGCTGATGCCGGGCAGGTCGGCGGGCACGGCAAAGGCGGAGATGCCGCTGGCGCCCGAGCCTGCGTCGCCCGTTCTGGCCATCAGCACCAGCATGTCGGTGCTGCCCGCGCCGCTGATGAAGGCCTTGGCGCCGTTGATGATGTATTCATGGCCCGCCAGTTCGGCCCGGGTCTTGAGCGAGCCGGCGTCCGAGCCCGCGCCGGGCTCGGTCAGGCAGTAGCTGGCCAGCTTGCGGCCGCTGGTCAGGGCCTCGCCCCATTCGGCGCGCACGGCGTCGGTGGCCCAGGTGCCCAGCATCCAGGTGGCCATGTTGTGGATGGTGATGAAGGCGGTGGTGGAGGGATCGACGGCGGCCAGTTCCTCGAAGACCATGGTGGCATCCAGGCGCGGCAGTTGCAGGCCGCCTGCGTTCTCGGGCGCGTACAGGCCGCAAAAGCCCAGTTCGCCCGCCTTGGCGATGGCCTCGCGCGGGAAGATGGATTCACGGTCCCAGTGCGCGGCATGGGGCGCGAGTTCGGCCTGGGCAAAGGCGCGGGCCGATTCGGCAAAGGCGCGCTGGTCGTCGTTGAGTTCGAAGTCCATGGCTGGCTTGTCTCCTGCGTTGGGCTCTGGGGCCCTTGTTGTTCTGGGGGGGCTTTCGATGGCTGTGGGTGCTGCGGCGGTCAGTGCTGCAGCCAGCGCTCCAGCGCCTGCATGCGCTCCTGTGTCGCGGCCGTGAGGCAGTCGTGGTACAGGCGCGGGCCTTCGGGCTGGGTTTCGCTGTCGCGCGTGGCGGCCTTGCAGCGTGCCGTGCGGCCCTTGATCCAGCCGTTCTGGTCGTGGCGCAGGCCCGTGCGCTTGCCCTGGGGCAGTTGCTGCATGACGTCCAGGTAGCGGATGTTGAGCGCGGTGTCGGCCTCCTGGAAGGCCTGGACCGCGCAGGCATTGCGGCTGGCGGCGGCGGTGGAGGCCGGGTCGCAGGCTGCACCGGCCTGCGCGTGAAGGGTCAGGGGCAGGGTGGCCAGGGCGGTCAGCAAGGCGGCACCCAGGCCCCGGGAGAGGGAGGCGGTCATTGGAAAACGCATGCCGCCATCATCCCAGAGCCAGGGCCTGCCCCGGATCAATCCAGGCCCGCCCACCCATGCATCAGCGCAGGCTGATGGTGGTGTTCACGCCCTGGCTGGTGGTGCTGTCGTCGAACCAGCGCGCCGTGACGGTCTTGGTCTGCGTGTAGAACAGCACGACCTGCTTGCCGTAGGGGCCCAGGTCGCCCAGCTTGGAGGCGCGGCTGCCCGTGAAGGAGAACAGCGGAACCGGCACGGGAATCGGCACGTTGATGCCGACCTGGCCCACGTCGATGTCTTCCTGGAACTTGCGCGCCGCGGCGCCCGATTGCGTGAAGATGGCCGTGCCGTTGCCGTTGGGGTTGGCGTTGATGAACTCGATGGCCTCGTCCAGGCTGTCGGCAGCCGCCAGGCACAGCACGGGGCCGAAGATTTCCTGGTCATACACGCTCATGCCGGGCTTGACGCCGCTGAACACGGTGGGGCCGACGAAGTTGCCCTTGTCGTAGCCGGCCACCTGGGGCTTGCGGCCGTCCAGTTCCAGCTTGGCGCCGTCGGCCAGGCCGCGTTCGATCAGGCTTTCCACACGCGACAGCGCCGCGCAGGACACCAGCGGGCCCACGTCGGTGCCGGGCTCGGTGCCGCCGCTGACCTTGAGGGTCTTGGACTTTTCCACCAGCTCGGGAATCCACTTCTGCGCATCGCCCACCAGCACGGCCACCGACAGCGCCATGCAGCGCTGGCCTGCCGCGCCGAAGGCTGCGCCCAGCAGGGCGTTGAGCGTTTGCTCCTTGTTGGCGTCAGGCATGACGATGGCGTGGTTCTTGGCGCCCATCATGCATTGCACGCGCTTGCCGGCCAGGCTGGCGCGGTTGTAGACATGGGTGCCGACCTTGGTGGAGCCCACGAAGCTGATGGCCTTGATGTCGGGGTGGTCGCAAATGGCGTTGACCACGTCCTCGCCGCCGTGCACCACGTTGAGCACGCCGGGCGGAATGCCGGCTTCCAGGGCCAGCTCGCACAGGCGCATGGTGACCATGGGGTCCTGCTCGGAGGGCTTGAGCACGAAGGTGTTGCCCGTGGCAATGGCCATGGGGAACATCCACAGCGGAATCATGGCCGGGAAGTTGAAGGGGGTGATGCCCGCGCACACGCCCAGGGGCTGCAGCACGGAATAGGTGTCCACGCCGTTGGCCACGTTGTTGGCCAGCTCGCCCAGCTGCAGCGAGCCGATGTTGGCCGCATGCTCCACCACTTCCAGGCCGCGGAAGACATCGCCTTCCGCGTCAGGCAGGGTCTTGCCCTGTTCGGCGGTCAGCAGCGCGGCCAGCTCCTTCATGTTCTCGCGGATCAGCTGCTGCAGCTTCAGGAAGATGCGGGCGCGCTGGCCGATGGGGGTCTTGCGCCAGGTCTTGAAGGCTTCCTTGGCGTTGGCGACGGCGGCGTTGACCTCGTCGGGCGTGGCAAAGGGCACGCGGGCCAGCACTTCCTGCGTGGCCGGGTTGACCACATCGCGCCATTGGGTGCTTTGGGATTCGACCAGCTTGCCGTTGATCAGCAGCTTGACCGTGGGCGCCAAAACCTTGGCGGACGTGGATGCATTCATGGCTTGTCTCCTGTTGCGGCGGTGTCGGCCCGGCATGCCGTGCGCCGGGCGTTCATTGCATGGTAGCTGTGCGGTTTTTCGCAAGCAATGGAGATGTTTGCAGTATGCATGTGCGTTTTTGCACATCGGCAGGCCAACTCGGCCACGCCAAAAAACATGGCCTGCGGTGTTCGCAGGCCATGCGGGTTCAGGGCTTGAAGGCTCAGTCCGTACCGGTGGCCGGCAGGCGGTCGTCTGCAGCGGGGCTGGAGTGGTGTACGGCGCGGGCGGCGGGCTTGTGCAGCGGCTCCAGCTTCACGCGGGCGCTGGCGCCCAGGCCGGACTCCAGCTTGGTCAGCAGGCGCAAAAGCTCCTGCAGTTCCTCGTCTTCCAGCGGAGAGACCAGGCGGTGATAGGCCTGGTCCACCAGCGGCACGCTGGCGGCCAGCAGGGCCCGGCCCTTTTCGGTGAGCGTGAGCTGGTGCTGGCGGCGGTCACGCGTGCTCAGCGCGCGGTGCACGTACTCGCGCTCTTCCAGCCCGCGCACCAGGCGCAGCGTGGTCACCTTGTCGAAGCCCATGGCGCGCGCCAGGGAGCTTTGGTCGGAGCCGGGGGAGGCGTCGATCAGCACCAGGGCGCCGTACTGGGGCGGCGTCAGTCCCAGGGGGCGGCATTGCTCTTCAAAAATGCCGACCGAAATCTGGTGGGCGCGCCGCAGCAAAAAGCCAGGGCGCTGATATAGCGGCAGTGGTGCAGGCGTCATCGTGTCCATATGCGTCTAGTATTCTTGCAGAGATGTCCAGTATTCATTCGATTTCCACCAATTGTGCCCATTCTGGTGCATGATTACCATGCGTTTGCATGCTAACTACAAAAGAGGTCTACATGCGAAATTTTGTTGGCAGACGGCAATTTTTGAAGACAAGCGGATTGGGAGTATTGGGTTTACCCGTAGCAGGCGCCATCGCCAGCACCGAGAGTGTGCCTCTGAAATTGATTGTGCCTTTCACTCCGGGGACTGGAATCGACACGATTGCGCGAACGATCGGGCCTTTGCTGGCCAAGCGCCAGGGCCGGCCCGTGGTGGTGGAGAACAAGCCGGGCGCCTCTGGAAATATCGGAACCGAGGCCGTTGTGCGCTCGCCCGCCAATGGCCAGACGCTTTTGGTGACAGTGAATACCCTGGTGATGAACGCATCGCTGTATCCCAAATTGCCATTCAATCCGCTGACAGACCTCGAACCTGTAACGCTGACCAGCTGGGGACAGCTGATTTTGGTGACGCCCACGGCCTCCGCCTATCAGACGGCGGCCGATCTGGTGAAGGCCGCCAAGGCCTCGCCGGGCCGCATCAATTACGCATCGCCGGGAGTGGGCACTCCGCACCATATGGCGATGGAGCTTTTCAAGAGCACGGCGGGCGTATCGATCACGCACATCCCTTATCGCGGAACAGGGCCGGCGCTGACGGACCTGCTGGGCGGCCAGGTGGAATGCATGTTCCTGCCCATTCATGTGGCATTGACGCATGTGAAGGCCGGCAAGCTGCGCGCGCTGGGCATTGGCAGCCAGCGGCGCCACCCGCTGCTGCCCGATGTGCCCACGCTCAAGGAGGCCAAGGCGGGCGATGTGAACGTGGATATGTGGTACGGCGTGTTTGCGCCGGCCGGCATGCCGGCGGACCAGGTCGATGCCCTCAATCGCGAGATCCGCGCGATTTTGGCGTCGGAGGAAGTCCGGCATGCCTTCGCGCCCCAGGGCATGGATCCGGCCGGCAGCACGCCGGCCGAGTTCAAGGCCCTGGTGCAAAAGGACGCCCGGCGCTGGGCCGATCTGGTCAAGGCGCGGGGGATTACCGCCGAGTAGGCGGGGCGGGCGCCAACAGCGCCCCTGGAGAAAGCATGGAGAGTCAGCGGATGAAAGTAGCGATCGTGGGGGGCGGCATCGGAGGCCTGTGCCTGGCATTGGCCCTGCATCAAAGAGGCATTGCCTGCGAAGTCTTCGAGGCCGTGCCCGAGGTCCGCGAGATCGGCGCGGGCATTACCCTGCTGCCGCATGCCATGCGCGAACTCAGCGACCTGGGCCTGCAGCCGCAGCTGGAGGCGCTGGCGATCGAGAACCTGGAAAGCGTGTTCTTCAATCGCTATGGCCAGTTCGTCTACCGCGAGCCGCGCGGCCGCCATGCCGGCTATGAGCTGCCCGAGCTGGGCATCCACCGTGGCCGCCTGCACCGCGTTCTCTTCGAGGCTGCCGTGCAGCGCCTGGGCCCGGGCGCAGTGCACACGGGCCACCGCTGCGTGCGTGTGGACCAGTCGGCCCATGGCGCCACCGTGCATTTCGCGCCGGATGCCCAGGGCCATGTGCCGCCGTCGGCCACGGCCGACATCGTCGTGGCCTGCGATGGCGTCAACTCCGCCGTGCGGCGCCAGTTCTATCCGCAGGAGGAGCTGGCCTTCGGCGGCATCAACACCTGGCGCGGCGTCTCGCGCTTCAAGCCCATCCTCACGGGCAAGAGCTATCTGCGCATCGGCTCGGTCGATACCGGCAAGATGGTGATCTATCCCATCGAGGACAACGTCGACGGCCAGGGCATGCAGCGCATCAACTGGGTGGCCGAGATCCGCGACCCGCAGATGCGCATGAATGACTGGAATCGCGCCGGGCGCATGGAGGATGTGCTGGAGATTTTCGGCGGCTGGACCTTCGACTGGCTGGATGTGCCGGCCCTGATCCGCTCGGCCGAGACCATCTTCGAGTACCCCATGGTGGACAAGGACCCCGTGGACCAGTGGAGCTTCGGCCGCGTGACCCTGCTGGGCGATGCGGCCCACCCCATGTATCCGCGTGGCTCCAACGGCTCGGCCCAGGCCATGCGCGATGCGCGCGTGCTGGCCGACCTGCTGGCCGCCGACCCGCAAGGCGACCCGCTGGCGCTGCTGGCCGCCTATGAGGCCAGCCGCCTGCCCGCCACCAGCCAGGTGGTGCTGACCAACCGCTCCACGCCGCCCGACTTCATCATCATGAAGGCCGACGAGCTCAGCGGCGGCCAGCCCTTCGGCCATATCGACGAGCTGATCAGCCAGGACGAGCTGCGTGCCATTGCCCGCCATTACGAGCAGGTGGCGGGGTTTGCGAATCCGCAGTCGCAAGGGTGAAGTGGTTGGGCAATGAGCTGGCTTGGCAGGTATTCAGTATTGCATCCCGACTTTTTTTGGGTCCCTGCCGGGCGGTTGTTTTTCGAGGCCGGGTTTCGGCCCGGCGGCCGACCTCCTTTCTTGTCGCGCGACAAGAAAGGAGGCAAAGAAACGCGCCCAAATGCCCGCGTCCCCTTCGCTTCGCTACGGGGCAACCTGCGTCGTGGCGGTCTCGGGGTTCGCCGTGAAACTCACTTCGCGCTGCGCGCTACGTTCAGACAATCACGGCGAGTCAGTTGACGAAGCAGTCCTGTCCTTCGGCAGGACTGCAACCCCGCAACCGCCACGACGCAGGCGCGGGCATATGGGGAGGAGGGGCCGGGGTGCGGGGGCGACAGGGCGCTACGCCCCGTTGCCTTGTCTATTCGGTGCTCTCAATCCAGGCTGATATTCGCCTTCTGGATCAGCAGCTTGTACTGGTCCGCCTTGGTCCTGGCGAATTTCTCCATCTCCGGCACTTCCCAGGTGATGGGCTGGAAGGCGAAGGTGGCGAATTTCTCGCGCACCTGCGGGTCCTGCAGCACAGCGACCACGTCGGCGTGGATCTTGTCGCGCAGGGTGGCGTCCACGCCCTTGGGTGCCAGCAGGGAGACGAAGGAGTTCACGATCAGCTCGGCGGGGCCACCCGATTCGGCCACGGTGGGCACGTCGGGCATCTGGGCGATGCGCTGGGGCGCGGCCACGGCCAAGTAGCGGATCTTGCCGGATTTGTAGATGCCCTGGCTGGAGGGAATGCTGGCAAAGCTCCAGGCCGGATCGCCATTGGCCACCGAGGTGTAGAGCTGGCTGACCTCGCGGTAGGGAACGTGGGTCATCTTGCTGCCGGTCAGGAAGTCCAGCCATTCGCCGCCCAGGTGGCCGGGGCTGCCCACGCCCCAGGAGCCGTAGCTGACCTTGCCGGGCTCGGACTTGGCCGCCTTGATCAGGTCGCCCATGCTCTTCCAGGGCGAGTTCGTGGGCACGGCGACGAAGAAGGGCGTGAGGAACAGCGGCGCCACGGGGTCGAAGTGCTGCAGCGGATGGAAGTTGCGCTGCTTGTAGAGGTAAGGCAGGGCGGAGACATGTTCGCTGTCGAGCTGCAGCAGGGTGTAGCCGTCGGGCTTGGCGCGGCGTGCGGCTTCGATGGCGACAAAGCCGCCGCCGCCTGGGCGGTTGTCCACGGTCACGCCCTGCTTCCAGCGGGCGGAAAGCTTTTCGCCCACGATGCGCAGCACGGCGTCAGGGCCGCTGCCCACGGCAAAGGCCGTGATCACGGTGACGGGGCGCGTGGGAAAGCTGGCGGCGCTGCTGGAGCCTGCCTGTGCCCAGGCGCAATGCAGCGGGGCGATGGAGGCCAGCAGCAGGGCGGCGCCTGCGAGGGCCTTGCGGCGGGAGGGGGCGGTGCCGAGGCGGCTGGATGGGGATGCTTTCACAGTCTGTCTCCTGTTGGATCTGCTTTTTTCACTGCTTGCAATGCCCCGGTCCTTCTGGCGAGGACTCGGGGCGGGTTAGGGCTGCCGGCAAAGGTGCGGCGGGGTTCAGGCGAAGTTCAGCCGGCGTCAGGCTGGGCCAGGGGCGCGGCCTGCGCAAAGGCGGGCAGGGCCGCGCAGGCCCTGTCCACTGCGCTGATCAGCGGCCAGCGGTTCAGGTCCACGCCAAAGCGGCGTGCGCTTTCGATCTGGGGAACCAGGTAGACATCGGCCAGCGTGGGTGCGTGGCCGAAGCAGAAGTCGCCGCGCCGCGTGTCGCGGGCCAGCAGGGCCTCGATGGCGTCGAAGCCGTCGGCAATCCAGGTGGCGCACCAGACGTTGATGGCGGCTTCGTCCGCACCGAACTGGCGACGCAGGGTCTGCAGGATGCGGCGGTTGTTGATGGGATGCACGTCGCAGCCGACGATGGCGGCCAGCGCGCGCACCTGGGCGCGGTCCTCGGGGTCGGCGGGCAGCAGCGGCGGCTCGGGGTGGCGCTCCTCCAGCCATTCGATGATGGCCGGCGACTGGATCAGCGTGCGGCCATCGTCCAGTGTCAGCACCGGCACCAGGCCCTGCGGGTTGACCTGCTTGAACGGCGCCTGGGCCTGCTCGTCCACGCGCAGGTCCACGGGGAAGTAGTCAGCGCGCAGGCCCTTGAGGTTGAGCGCGATGCGCAGGCGGTGCGAGGTGCCGCTGCGGAAAAAGCTGTAGAGCTTCATGGTGGTGGTCTCCCGGGTCTTATTCAGGCTGGCCCACGGTGAGCGCGATCTCGCCCACGCCCTGCACATGGCCGGTGATGCGGTCGCCCGGCAGCACGGCGCCCACGCCTTCGGGCGTGCCCGTGTAGATGAGGTCGCCGGGTTGCAGGTGATAGAACAGCGAGAGGTCGGCAATGATTTCGCGGATGTTCCAGATCAGCTTGTCCACGTCGGACTGCTGCCTGGTCTCGCCATTGACGGCCAGTGCAATGGCGCCGGATTCGATCACCTGCCCCGGCATGGGCACGATCTCGCTGGCCACCGAGGACTGCTCCACATCCTTGCCCAGGTCCCAGGGCCGGCCCTTGTCGCGCGCCACCAGCTGCAGGTCGCGGCGCGTCATGTCCAGGCCGCAGGCGTAGCCGTAGATGTGTTCATGGGCCTGGTCCGCCGCAATGCGAAAGCCCGCCTTGCCGATGGCCACCACCAGTTCCATCTCGAAGTGGTAGTTGTTCGTCTCGGGCGGGTAGGCCACGGTGGCACCCGATTCGGTCAGCGTGGACGGCGCCTTGGTGAAGTAGAAGGGGCGCTCCACGCTCTTGTCCACCGGGCGGCCCATCTCGACGGCATGGGCGTGGTAGTTGCGGCCCACGAAGAACAGGCGGTTCACGGGCAGGCGCTGCGTGCTGCCGCGCACGGGCAGGGATTGGACGGGGGGCGGGGTCCAGAGGTATTGGGGGGCGGTCATGGTATTGGCGATGGGGGAGTAAAGAGACATCGGAGGATTCAAGGCCGGACCTCGTAGAGGCCCAGCTTTCGGTGCAAAGGCGCCTCGTCGGCCAGGAAGAGGAAGGCGGGCTCGCTGGCGCTGGCATTGGCCAGCGTGGCGGGCGCCCAGCCGGGCACGCAGCAGGTGTCGGCCGGGGCCAGGTCGAAATGGCGGTCCACGGCGGCCACGCTGGCGCCGCCCTCGATGACATGGAACACGCAGGCCGGCGAGCGCGCGGGCAACTGCAGCGTCTGGCCCGGGCGCAGCATCAGCGCGTAGAAGCCCAGGATGTTTTCGCAGTCGGCCCCGGTCTCGGGGTTGGTGTAGGCCAGCTGCACGCAGTCCAGATCGGGGCGGTCGGCGGCCAGCTCCAGCAGCGCGGCGCGGGCATCCTTCCACGGGTAGCGCAGCATGGGGTAGGCCTTGGCGCTGCGGGCGAACACCTGCGTGGGCGCCAGGCCGCCGCGCGCATATGCCCGGTCGCCACGGCCGGGCAGGGCGGGCTGGCGCGGGCCGTCCACGTGGTAGGTGACTTCCAGGTAGTAGGCCAGGGGCAGGTCCAGCACATCGAGCCAGACCACGGGCTCGTCGCCGTCATGGCCATGCTCGTGCCACAGGCCCGTGGGCGTGAGGATCAGGTCGCCGCGCTCCATGGGGCATTTCTCGCCGTCGACCAGACTCCAGGCGCCCTGGCCTTCCACCACCATGCGCACGGCATTGGGCGTGTGGCGGTGCGAGGGCGCCCACTCGCCGGGCAGCAGCAGCTGCATGCCCAGGTAGATGGAGGAGCTGGCCTGCATCTTCTCCAGCCCATGGCCGGGGTTGGCCAGCACCAGCACGCGGCGCTCGGCCTTTTCGATGGGCGTCAGCTCGCCGGCCTGCATGAGCAGCGGGCGGATGGACTGGTACGGCCAGGCAATCGGCTGGGTGCGCGGGCGCGGCGTGTGCGGCGGCATCACGTTGCGCAGGCTGGGCCACAGCGGCACCAGGTTGTTGCGCGCGAGTTCGTCGCGGTAGTCCTGGGGCAGGTCTTCCAGGCGGCCAAGTTCTTGCATGGCGGTCTCCTTGTGTTCAGTCTTCGGAGAGGCAGGTTTCGGCCTTCCAGCCGTACAGCCATTCCATGGCGTCGTAGAAACGCTGGGGCGTGCGGCCCTTCCAGAGGTCGTTGCGCACCAGGCGCTCCACGCCGCTGGCGTGGAAGATGCGGCCCATCTCGCGCGCGGACAGCACCACGCGCGCCGTGCGGGCGATGCGCGAGCGCTCGTACAGCCGCAGCGCCTGCGGCCAGTCGTTGCCGCAGTGCTTGAGCGCCTGGCCCAGCGTCACCGCGTCTTCCAGCGCCATGCAGGCGCCCTGGGCGATGTACTGCAGGGTGGGGTGTGCGGCATCGCCCAGCAGCGTGGCGCGGCCGAAGCTCCACTGGCCAATGGGCTCGCGGTCGGCCGTGGCCCAGCGCTTCCAGCTTTTGGGCAGGTCTATGAGCTGGCGTGCGCGCGGGCAGCAGTCGCTGTAGTAGCTTTGCACCTCTTGGCGGCTGCCTTCGCGCACGCCCCATTCCTCCTGCTCGCGGCTGTGGAAGGTGACGACCACGTTGTACTGCTCGCCGCCGCGCAGCGGGTAGTGCACCAGGTGGTAGTTGGGGCCGACCCAGATGCTGGCCGCGTTCCAGCGCAGGTCCTCGGGGAAGTCGTTCTTCTCCACCACGGCGCGGTACACCACGTGGCCGGAGACACGCGCCGCATCGCCCACGTACTGCTGGCGCACCACGGACTTCACGCCATCGGCGCCGATCAGGGCCTGGCCCACATGGACCTGGCCGTGCTGGTCGCGCACGGTGACGGTGTCACCCTCCTGCTGCACGGCTTCGATGCGCGTGCCCGTCAGCGTCTCGATTTGGCCGTGGGTGCGCGCGCCTTCGAGCAGCGAGGTGTGGATGTCGGCGCGGTGGATCACCGCATACGGGTTGCCGAAGCGGGCGCGAAACGCCTCGCCCGTGGGAATGCGGCCGACCAGCCGCTCATCGAGCGCGTCGTGCATCACCATCTCGTCGGTATAGACGGCGCGGCCACGGGCCAGCTCGCCAATGCCCAGCGCGTCGAAGGCCGCGAATGCGTTGGGCCCCAGTTGTATGCCGGCGCCGATCTCGCCCAGCTGCGGCGCCTGCTCCAGCACCTTGACGGCAAATCCCTGGCGCGCCAGGGCCAGCGCGGCCGCCACGCCGCCAATGCCGCCGCCTGCCACAAGAACGGGCAGCGCCCGGGAAGAAATGCTGGTGTTCATGGATGTCCTGTGCTTCGTGGTGCGTGTCGCCAGCCTGCGGGTCAGCTGCGTCGCGACTAATTAAACAGTATGCTGACGATGAGTGTAGTGTTGATTTGCATCAGGCCAGCCTGGGGTTTCCCTGGATGCAGGCCAAACGGTGGTGGACAGCGTGTCCGGGTGAATCACCTGTCCGCCAGCCAACGCCAACGGAGGGCGCAGTTCATGCGAACATCTGCGCTTGCCCGCAGGGACCCGGAAAAGAGCGCAATGGCCATGGACTACCAACCCGCAGAACTAGAAAACTACCCCGGCTACCACATCCGCCGCCTGCAGCAGATCGCGGTGGCCGTCTTCATGGAAGAGACCCAGGAATTCGGCGTGACCCCCGTGCAGTACGCGGCGCTGTCGGCCGTGCTGCGCCAGCCCGGCGTGGACCAGCGCACGCTGGCGCGGATGATCGGTTTCGACACCTCCACCATTGGCAGCGTCATCGACCGGCTGGAGGCGCGCGGCCTCATGGTGCGCAACACCAGCCCGGCCGACCGGCGCGTGCGCCTGCTGTCGGTCACCGCAGAAGGCGCCGCGCTGCTGGCCGCTGCCGAGCCCTCGGTGCTGCGGGCCCAGCAGCGCATGCTGGAGCCGCTGCCGCAGGAGCAGCGGGGCCTGTTCATGGACATGATGGCCGTCCTGGTGCGGCAAAACGACGAGCTGGCGCGTGCGCCCAGCACGCTGGCCGCGCGCCGCGCCGCAGCCGACTGAGGCGGCCTCGACCCATGGACTGGGACCACCTGAGATTCTTTGGCGAGCTGGCGCGCAGCGGCAGCATGGCCGCCGCCGCGCGGCAACTGGGCGTGGAGCACACCACGGTGTCGCGCCGCATCCAGGCCCTGGAAAAGCAGCTGGGGGCCGTGCTCTTCGAGCGCGAAGCGGGCCAATGGCGGCCCACGGAGGCCGGCCGACAGCTGCTGGGCGTGGCAGACGCCATGCAGCGCGCCGCAGCCGGGCTGGAGCGCATGCCGCTGGCGGCGGAATCCACCAGCCAGGGCCCGTCCGGCCTGGTGCGCGTGGGCGCCACGGAGGGCTTCGGCACCCAGCTGCTGGCCCCGCAGCTGGCCGCGCTGACGCAGCGCCATCCGCTGCTGAGCATCGACCTGCTGGCCCTGCCGCGCCTGCTGCACCTGTCGCGGCGCGAGGCCGACATCGTCATCTCGCTGGAGCGCCCCACGCGCGGCTCGGCCGTGGTCACCAAGCTCACCGACTACCGGCTGTTCCTCTACGGCCAGCGCGAATACCTTGCGCGCCGCCCGCTGGTGGCGCGCACCGAGGACCTGCGCCACCACAGCTTCATCCACTATGTGGACGACCTGCTGTTCACGCGCGAGCTGCAGCTGCTGTCCACCCTGTTCCAGCCCGAGCGCTTTGCCTTTCGCAGCACCAGCATCACCGCCCAGTACGAGGCCGTGCGCGCCGGCGCCGGCCTGGCCGTGCTGCCCGCCTTCATCGCCGACCGCGACCCCGTGCTCAGTCGCGTGCTGCCCGCCGAGGCCTGCTTCACCCGCACCTTCTGGATGAGCATGCCCTCGGATGCCCGGCAGGTTCAGCGCATCGAGGCGGTCTGGGGGTTTCTGAGGGAGGCTGTGCAGGGGATGCGGGAACTGCTCAGTCCCCGGAGTTGATGCAAGAGGGCCTAACTGCAGGCGGGGTAAGCATCAGCTAATAACGGGAGTCGTTATTATTGATCCATGATCCTCGATTTCAGATGTGCAGACACCCAGGCATTGATGCTTGGCAAGCGCGTTGCGCGGTTCGCCAACCTGGAGGTCGCTGCCATGCGCAAGCTTGTGCAGCTGAACGCAGCGACCTCCCTGGAGTTCCTGCGCATTCCGCCAGGCAACAGACTGGAGGCTCTTCAAGGAAGCCGCAGGGGCCAGTACAGCATTCGGATCAATGAGCAATGGCGCCTTTGCTTCGTCTGGGCAGATGGCCATGCCAGCCAGGTCGAGATCGTGGATTACCACTGAAAGGACTACAACATGACCCGCGAAGTCAAATGGCCGCACCCAGGAGAAATCCTGATGCAGGAGTGGCTCGAACCCATGGGCCTGAGCCAGTACGCGTTGGCAAAGGCCATCGATGTGCCGCCTCGGCGCATCAACGAGATCGTGAAGGGCATGCGCGGCATCACGGCGGATACGGCGCTGCGCCTTGCGGTCTTCTTTGGCACGGACGCGCAAAGCTGGCTCAACCTGCAGTCCGACTACGACCTTGCCGAAGCCCGCGATGCCATGGCGGACGTGCTGGCGCGAATCCAGCGGTTTGAGCCCACGCATCCCTGAGCGACCTCAGGACGCCCTCTGCCGTCCGCAGCATGATGCGTCTCCGGCGGTGGTTTGCCCCTGCCGCTATACTGCCCGCCCCGAATCTCGTCATCCGACAGCAGGATCTTCCGGCATGCGCCTCCAAGCCCTTTTGCGTCCACTGGTGTACCTGAGCCTGGCGGGGCTGGCCGCTTGCGGCAGCAACCCGCCCAGCCCCTCGGCGGCCACGCCCGAGTCCACGCCCACCGTGCCGGGCACACCCGTGGCCCCCATCAGGATCGGTCTGGCCCTGGGCGGCGGGGCCGTGAAGGGCTTTGCCCATATCGGCGTCATCAAGATGCTGGAAGCCAATGGCCTTGCGCCTGCGGTGGTGTCCGGCACCAGCGCGGGCAGCGTGGTGGGGGCGTTGTATGCAGGCGGTATGAACGCCTTCGAGCTGCAGGAAAAGGCCGTGGCGCTGGATGAGACCAGGATCCGCGACCTGCAGCTGTCCTCGGGCGGCCTGCTGGTGGGCCAGAAGCTGGAGGACTATGTGAACGAACAGGTGGGCCGCAAGCCGCTGGAGCAACTGGCCAAGCCCTTCGTGGCGGTGTCCACGCGGCTGGAGGACGGCGAGCGCACCGTGTTCGCGCGCGGCAATACGGGGCAGGCGGTGCGTGCCTCCAGCAGCATTCCGGGTGTGTTCCAGCCCGTGGCCATCGGAAAGTTCCACTTCGTCGATGGCGGCATCACCAGCCCCGTGCCCGTGGACGCCGCGCGCCAGCTGGGCGCCGATCTGGTGATCGCCGTGGACATCTCCAACAAGGCCCGAGGCAAGGCGCCCGAGAACATGCTGGGCGCACTGGGCCAGTCCATTGCGATCATGGGCCAGAAGCTGGGCCAGGCCGAGCTGGCCCGCGCCGACATCACCATCCGCCCCAAGGTGCTGGACATCGGCCCGGCCGACTTCACCCAGCGCGCCAGCGCCATTCTTGAAGGCGAAAAGGCCGCCGTGGCCGCCATGCCCCAGATCCGCGAGCGCATCGCCCAGCTGCAGGCCGAGCGCGCCAAGGCCGCGAAGCTGGCCCAGCAAAAGGCGGCCGAAGCCCAGCACCAGGCCTGCCTGGAGCAGCGCTCGCGCATGCAGAAGCTGGCTGAGATGGCGGGTATGGAAGAGGCATGCAACAAGCCCTGAGGGCCGGAGCATTGCGATGAATGGAGCGCTGCACAAAGGTGCAATGCTTTGTCGCTTCGTTTGTAAAGAAATGTATACAATCCTCCGCTGATTGAAATCCGGGCGTGTTTGCCACGGGCTTTGTTCAGTCAGTCAATCTCAATAATTTGAGCATCGGAGGGAGAAGAAATGACAAAGATCGCCGTAGTCGCGCTTGCCAGCTTTCTGTTGGTGGGCTGTGCATCCGTGAAGATGGAAAGCAAGGAAGCTTCGCAAAAAGCCAAGGAGTTCAACCCGCCGACCGCTGGCAATTCAGGCCTCTACATTTACCGGGACAGCGTGGTGGGCCGGGCTCTCAAGAAGGATGTCTGGGTCAACGAAAAGTGCGTTGGCGAGACCGCTCCCGACGTCTTTTTCTACACGGAAGTGGCGGGCAACCAGAACCATACCGTCTCCACCGAGTCCGAGTTCTCGCCCAATACGCTGCCGTTGGCGACGGAAACCGGCAAACACTATTTCGTGCGGCAGTACATGAAGATCGGTGTTTTTGTCGGAGGCGCCAATCTGGAGCTGATTCCCGAGACCGAGGGCAAGGCTGCGGTAACCAAGCTGGAACTGGCCACAAGCGGCACCTGCAGCAAATAACTGCCACTTCAAAGTACAGCTTTCTCGCTATGGCTGTCGCGCACCCCCCGGGTACATGGCCGGGCGGTGCGCTCGCGTGATCATCTTTTACCCATACACCGGATACCGACGGCACAGCTCCGTCACCTGATCGCGCACCTGCGCCGCCACCTTGGCAAAGCGGGCGCCTTCCTGCGCGTCCAGCGCATCGAGCACATCGCACAGCCAGTCGGCCAGCTGTTCGCACTGCGCCTGGCCGAAGCCGCGCGTGGTGACGGCGGGCGTGCCTATGCGCAGGCCCGAGGTCACGAAGGGCGAGCGCGGGTCGTTGGGCACGGTGTTCTTGTTGGTGGTGATGTGCGCCTCGCTGAGCGCGGCGTCGGCGTCCTTGCCGGTGTAGCTGCGGTCGGACAGGTCGATCAGCATCAGGTGGTTGTCCGTGCCGCCCGAGACGATGCGGTAGCCGCGCTGCTGGATCACGGCGGCCATGGCGCGGGCGTTGGCCAGCACCTGGCGCTGATAGGCCTTGAACCCGGGCTGCAGCGCCTCCTTGAAGGCGACGGCCTTGGCGGCGATCACATGCATCAGCGGCCCGCCCTGCACGCCGGGGAACACGGCCGAGCTCAGGCGGCGGTTGAAGGTTTCGTCCTGTCCCTTGGACAGGATCAGGCCGCCGCGCGGGCCGCGCAGCGTCTTGTGCGTGGTGCTGGTGACCACATGCGCGTGGGGCAGGGGGCTGGGGTATTCGCCCGCAGCCACCAGGCCTGCGACATGGGCCATGTCCACCCAGAACACGGCACCCACCTTGTCGGCAATGGCGCGCATGCGGGCCCAGTCCTTGTGGCGCGAGTAGGCAGAGAAGCCGCCGATGAGCATGCGGGGCCGGTGCTCCAGGGCGATGCGCTCCATCTCGTCGTAGTCGATCAGGCCCGTGGCGGGGTCCAGGCCGTAGGGGACGATGCGGTAGTGGCGGCCCGAGAAGTTGGACGGGTTGCCATGCGTCAGGTGGCCGCCCTGGGCCAGGTTCATGCCCATGACGGTGTCGCCGGGCTGGGCCAGCGCCAGGAACACGGCGGCATTGGCCTGGGCGCCGGCATGGGGCTGCACGTTGGCGTAGTCGCAGTCGAACAGCGCCATGGCGCGTTCCACGGCCAGGCGCTCGGCCACGTCCACGTTCTCGCAGCCGCTGTAGTAGCGCTTGCCGGGGTAGCCCTCGGCGTACTTGTTGGTGAAGACCGAGTTCTGCACCGCCATCACCAGCGGGCTGGCGTAGTTTTCGGAGGCGATGAGTTCCACATGGTCTTCCTGGCGGCGTTTCTCGCTCTGGATGGCCTTGGCCAGCTGCAGGTCGAAGTCGGCCAGGGTCAGGGATGCGTCGTACATGGGTGAATGGTTCCTGTATTGGGGCAAGGGCTGTAGGGAGCGATGGTCATGCAGCCGCCAGCTGGCCTGCGGCGGGTGCGCCTGCCTGCGCGGCGCTGGCCGACTCCAGCAGGCAGGCCAGGCGGGCGACGATGTCGTCGATCTGGCGCTCGTCGCAGATCAGCGGCGGCAGCAGGCGGATGGTGGATTCGCGCGTCACCGTGATCAGCAGGCGCTGCTGGGCCAGCGCGCGGCCCACCAGGTCCTGGCAGTTGCGGTTCAGCTCGATGCCCACCATCAGGCCCTGGCCGCGCACGGCCAGCACGTCGGGGTGGCCGTGCAGCGCCTGCTGCAGGCCGTTGAGCAGGCGCCGGCCCAGTTGCCTGGCGCGGCCGGGGATGTCCTCGGTCTCCATGATGTCCAGCACCGTGCAGCCCACGCGGCAGGCCAGCGGGTTGCCGCCAAAGGTGGAGCCATGCTGGCCGGGCGAGATCAGGTCGGCCGCAGGCCCGCGCGCCAGGCAGGCGCCGATCGGAATGCCGTTGCCCAGGGCCTTGGCCAGGGTCATCACATCGGGGGCGATGCCCGCGTGCTGGTGGCCGAACCAGGCGCCGGTGCGTCCCAGGCCGGTCTGGATCTCGTCCAGCATCAGCAGCCAGCCGTGCCGGTCGCACAGGCTGCGCAGCTGGCGCAGGTAGTCGGGGCTGGCCAGGCGGATGCCGCCTTCGCCCTGCACGGGCTCGATCAGCACGGCCACGATGTCGCCATGCTGGGCGGCGGCGTGGTGCACGGCCGCGATGTCGTCATAGGGCACGCGCACGAAGCCCGGCATCAGCGGCTCGAAGCCGCGCTGCTTGGCCGGGTTGCCCGTGGCCGACAGCGTGGCCAGCGTGCGGCCGTGAAAGCCGTTGTCCATCACCAGGATCTGCGGCCGCGCCACCTGCCTGCGGTGGCCGTGCAGGCGCGCCAGCTTGAGCGCGGCCTCGTTGGCCTCGGCGCCGGAGTTGCAGAAAAAGGCCGTCTCCATGCCGGCCAGGGCGCACAGGCGCTGGCCCAGGCGTTCCTGCCAGTCGATGCGGAACACGTTGGAGGTGTGCAGCAGCAGGCCGGCCTGCTCGGCGATCACGGCGGCGATCTCCGGGTGCGCGTGGCCCAGGGCGGTCACGGCCACACCGGCAATGGCGTCCAGGTATTCGGTGCCGTGCTCGTCCCAGAGCCGGGCCCCACGGCCACGGACGAAGGAGACGGGCTGGCGGGCATAGGCCTTCATCAGGCGGGAATCAAGGGGTTGCATGGCTTTTTGCATGTCAAGGTCCTCAAGCGGGGTCAGGGTTGAATCGAAAAGGGTGGCGAGGGGGCGCGTTCAGGGCAGCGCCAGGGCGGCGGGATCAGGGCCGCCGGCGGGCCAGTAGAAGCTGTCCGGCTGGGCGCGGGCGCCGAAGATGGCCTGGCCCACGCGCACCACGGTGGCGCCTTCCTCGATGGCGATCTCGAAGTCGCCGGACATGCCCATGGACAGTTCATCCAGCGAGATGCCCGCCGGCGCGCCCTGGCGCAGCTGGTCGCGCAGGCTGCGCAGCAGCACGAAGCACTGGCGCACGCGCTCGGCCTCGCTGGAGAACAGGGCCAGCGTCATCAGGCCGCGCACGCGCAGCGCACTGAAGGCGGGCAGGGCCTGGAGGAATCCCTGCACCTCGTCGGGCGGCAGGCCGTACTTGCTGGCCTCGCCCGAGGTGTTGACCTGCACGAACACGTCCAGCGCCCGGCCTTCGGCCTGCAGGCGGCGGTCCAGCGCCTCGGCCACGCGCAGGTTGTCCAGCGCCTGGAACTCGCTGGCAAAGCGTGCCACGAGCTTTGCCTTGTTGGTCTGCAGGTGGCCGATGACGGACCACTGCAGATCGGCCAGGTCCTGCATGGCCTCCCATTTGCCGAAGGCTTCCTGCACCTTGTTCTCGCCCAGCATGCGGCAGCCCGCCGCGTGGGCCAGGCGCAGGCTGGATTCGGGCTTGGTCTTGCTCACGGGCAGCAGGCGCACGCTGGCCGGGTCGCGCCCTGCGCGGCGGCACGCAGCGGCCATGCGCGCCTGCACGGTGGCCAGGTTGTGCCGGAAATCGTCCACCGTCTCGGCCTGGGGGTAGCGGCCGTGCTGGTCGTGGCGCGTCAGGGTGTCGGCGGCTTGGGCGGTGCCGCCGGTGGTGTCTTGTGTCGCAAGCATGGTTTCAGCTCCTTTTGATGGCGGCATCGGCGGCGGGCACGTTGCCGGTGCCCGCCTCGCTGCGGGCGGTCCGGCGCGGCCACTGGCCGTTGAGCACGGCATGGGCCACCAGGCCGATGACCAGGCCCCAGAAGGCGCCGCCTATGCCCAGCATGGAAATGTTGGCGGCGGCGGCCAGGAAGGTGATCAGCGAGGCCTCGCGGGTTTTGGCATCGGCCAGCGCATTGGCCAGGCTGCCGCCGATGGTGCCCAGCAGCGCCAGGCCCGCCAGCGTGGTGATGAAGGTGGCCGGGAACGCCATGAACACGGCCGCCAGCGTGACGCCGAACACACCCACCAGGATGTAGAACACGCCCGCAGCGATACCTGCGATCCAGCGCCTGGACGGCTCTTCATGCGCCTCCTTGCCCGTGCAGATGGCGGCCGTGATGGCGGCGATGTTGAAGGCGTGCGAGCCGAACGGCGCCATCAGCAGCGAGCCCAGGCCCGTCAGCGTGACGATGGGGTTGGCGCTGGTCCTGAAGCCGTCGTTGCGCAGCACCAGCATGCCGGGCATGTACTGGCCGGTCAGCGTGATCAGGAACAGCGGCAGGGCCACGCTCAGCAGGGCGTTGAGCGTGAACTCGGGCCGCGTGAACACGGGCGCGGCAAAGCGCAGCTGCAGCCCGGACAGGTCCACACGGTCCTGCGCGAGCAGGAACGCCAGGCCCAGCGCCAGGATGCCGACCACCGCATAGCGCGCCGTCAGTCGCTTGAGCAGAACGTAGGCCACGATCAGCAGGCCGGCCAGCAGCGGGTCCACGCTCATGCCGCCAAAGGCCTTGATGCCGAACTGCAGCAGGATGCCCGCCAGCAGGCCCGAGGCCACGCCGGGCGGAATCAGCCGGATCACGCGCTCGAACCAGCCCGACAGTCCCAGCACCACGAAGGCCGCGGCCGACACCACATAGGCGCCCACGGCCTCGGCATACGGCGTGGTGGCCAGGGCCGTCACCAGGAAGGCGGCGGCCGGCGTGGACCAGGCCGTGATGATGGGCTCGCGCGAGAGCCAGCTGAGCACCAGCCCGGTGACGCCCACGCCAATCGAAATAGACCACACCCACGAAGCCGTGAGCTCCGGGCTCAGGCCGGCCACCTTGGCGGCCTGGAACACCAGGATGAAGGTGCCGCCGTAGTTGACGATGACCGAGATCAGCCCGGCCACCACGGGGTGGATGAGGTCGCTGAAGCGAAGGGGTGAGTGTGTGTCTGATGAAGGCATGGTCTTCTCGTTTTCCTTGGGGGTTGGATTCCTGGCTGTCTGGTGAAAGGGGTATTTGAGCGCCGAAGTGGACTGAATGATCCATACACTTCGCTCTCTTGTTGCAGACCACTTTGCAATGGGCGCGCAGCATTTGCGTCAGTACAATGGCCTGCCAAAGAGGTGCAATGAGATGAAAGGCGGCAGACCGCATGAGCAAGACCTTCGAGCTTGAGACCCTGAAGATCCGCATGGGAGATGCCGACCTGCGCCAGCTGGACCTGCACCAGCGGGTGCAGCGCGCCATGCGTGCGCTGATCCTGGATGGGGCGCTGCTGCCGGGCCTGAAGCTGCCGGCCACGCGCTCGCTGGCCGACTCGCTGGGCATTGCCCGCGACACGGTGGAGAACGCCTACACCCAGCTGCACCGCGACGGCTTCATCGTGCGGCGCCAGGGATCGGGCAGCTATGTCTCCGAGACCATCGGCACCGAGCTGCGGGGCCGGGCGGCGCGGCGCGGCCGCTTGCCCGAGCACGAGCGCAGCGCCCATGCGGCCGGTGCTGCCGGTGCTGTCGGTGCCATAAGGGCCGGTGCCGGCCTGAGCCGGCGCGGCCAGGCCATTGTCGATGGCGGCGGCATCGCCGACCAGCAGACCATTCGGGCCTTTGCCACCGGCCTGCCCGAGACGCGCACTTTTCCCACCGATGTCTGGGAGCGGCTGCAGCGGCAGGCGCTCAAGGACTACCGGGCCAGCGTCCTGCTGCACGGCGACCCGCAGGGCGCCGAGCCGCTGCGCAAGGCCATTGCCACCTACCTCAACCTGGAGCGCGGCGCCAAGGTGGAGGCCGGGCAGATCGTGGTGCTCAGCAGCACGCGGCAGGCGCTGTTCCTGTGCGCGCAGCTGCTGGTGGATGCGGGCCGGCCCATCCTGCTGGAGAACCCGGGCTACTTCGGCGCCCGCAAGGCCTTCGAGTCGGCCGAGGCCAAGGTCCTGCCCATCGACGTGGACGCGCAAGGCATTCGCACCGACCTGCTGCACGCCGACCGCAGCGGCGCCACCTGCGTCTATGTCACGCCATCGCACCAGTACCCCACGGGCGTCACCATGCAGCTGGAGCGGCGGCTGGACCTGATCCGCTGGGCATTCGAGCGCGGGCGCTGGATCATCGAGGACGACTACGACAGCGAATTCCACTACGACGGCATGCCCACCGCCTGCGTGCAAGGCCTGGACAAGCACGCGCGCACCATCTACATCGGCACCTTCGGCAAGACCCTGTACCCGGGCCTGCGCATGGGCTACATGGCCTTGCCGCAGGAGCTGGTGCGCGCCTTTGTCCAGGCGCGCAGCATCATGGACGGGCACACGCCCCAGATCCAGCAGCTGACGCTGGCGCGCTTCATGGAGGACGGCCACTACAACTCCCACGTGCGGGCCATGCGCAAGCTGTATGCGGGGCGGCGCGAGGTCATCCTCGAATCCATAGGCAGGCACCTGGCCGGCATCGTCACCGCGCCAAGGCCCCAGGGCGGCATGCAGGTGCCCTGCCTGCTGGAGCCCGGCTGGTCCGAGGAAGACACCATCCGCCGCGCCGCCGCGGCCGGCGTGCTGCTGCAGGGGCTCAGCCGCCTGTACGCGGGCGAGCAGCGGCAGGCGGGCTGGCTGCTGGGCTATGCCTCGCTCACGGCCTACGAGATCGAGGCCGCCGTGCTGCGCCTGGCCAACGCGCTGCGAAAACCCTGACAGGTTGGGAGAAGCCGGACGCTGCATGCCTCAGTAGGGCAGGGGAAAGCGCGCGGTCAGGTCGGACACGCCTTCGTGGATGGACTTGAGCGTGCGCGCGTTCATGGTGCCGCTGCGTATGCCGCCCAGCGTGGCAAGAATCATGTCGCCGATCTCGCGGAACTCGTCGGCGCCCATGCCGCGCGTGGTGCAGGCCGCGCTGCCCACGCGGATGCCCGAGGTCACCAGTGGCCGCGCGCCATCGCCGGGCACGGCGTTCTTGTTGACCGTGATGCCGATCTGCTCCAGCGCCGTTTCGGCGGCCTTGCCCGTCAGCTCCCAGGGGCGCAGGTCGATCACGCCCAGATGGCAGTCCGTGCCTGCGGACACCACGGACAGCCCGCCCTGCGACAGCCGGTCGCACAGCACGCGGGCGTTGTCCACCACGGCCCGCGCATAGGTACGGAAGGCGGGCTTGAGCGCCTCGCCCAGCGCCACCGCCTTGGCCGCCACCACATGCATCAGCGGCCCGGACTGCAGGCCCGGAAACACGGCGGCGTCTATGCGCCTGGCGATCTCGGCGTCGGCCGAGAGGATCATGCCGCCGCGCGGCCCGCGCAGCGTCTTGTGCGTGGTGGTCGTGGTCACATGGGCGTGCTCCACGGGCGAGGGGAACACGCCCGCGGCCACCAGCCCCGCCACGTGCGCGATGTCGGCCATGAAGATGGCGCCCACCCGGTCGGCAATGCGCCGGAACTCGGCCCAGTCCATCTGCCGTGAATAGGCCGAGCCTCCGGCAATGATGAGCCTGGGCCGCTCCTTCAGCGCAATGCGCCGCACCTGGTCCATGTCGATGAGTTGGGAGCGGGCGTCCACCTCGTAGCTGATGGACTGGAACCACTTGCCCGACACGCTCACGCTGGAGCCATGCGTCAGGTGCCCGCCCGAGCGCAGGTCCAGCCCCATGATCTTGTCGCCGGGCTCCAGGAACGCCAGGTACACGCCCTGGTTGGCCTGGCTGCCCGAGTGCGGCTGCACGTTGGCGTGCGCGCAGCCGAACAGCGCCTTGGCACGCGCAATGGCCAGGTTCTCCACGGCATCGGCATTGGCGCAGCCGCCGTAGTAGCGCACGCCCGGATAGCCCTCGGCGTATTTGTTGGTCAGCACCGAGCCCTGCGCCTCCATCACCGCGCGGCTCACGAAGTTTTCAGAGGCAATCAATTCAATCGAACGCGCCTGCCGTGTCCGCTCGGCCGCTATGGCGTCCCAGGCCTCGCTGTCCGCGTGTTGGAGTTCCAGGGAATTGATTCTGGGGAGCGATAAATCGTCCATGTCGCATTGGCTGTCTTGGAGGCGCTGAAGCACGGGAATCGGCAGCGCCCGGGTTATGGAAGGATTTGGAAACCAGGACGCATCGGTAATGGGCAGTCTACAAAGTGCAGCGGCCTTGATTCCGACCATGTTTGAGCGGGTGAGCAGACCAATTAAGGTGGCATGCCAATGTAAACCGTTGAAAAAAGCGGTCTGGTTCATTGACGAAAATAGGTCTGTTTGAATCCACGCTCTCTCCATAGAATTCGCCGCCAGACGTTGAAAGTCATGAGATCCAATACCGCCAGGAATCATCCGCAATCTGCAGTCGGGCAGATTGATTCAAGGTGGAATATGACAGAGTGAAGAAATCCATGACAACGTATCTGCCATCTGCAGCGTCAATTGCAGTGCCATTTGCGGTGCCATTTGCGTCGCCATTGGTGATTGCGGCAGATGGAGAAAGCGGGGGGAGGGAATAGGCGATTTGACTCAGATCAATCAAGTTCAATCACACGGAGTTGAAAAATGAATCTCGATATCTCTCGGACAGATGACGCCGTGCGCGATGCGCTCAAAAAGCTGTCCCTGCTCTGGAAGTCAAGAGCGGCCGTGAATCAGGACCTGCCTGATTACTGCGGCTTGGCGTTCGACCCCGCCCGGCAGGACTTCACCGCCTCGCTGCTGCCGTTTCGCGATCACCAGGCATGGGTGGAGGCGCCACAGCACCTGCGCGACCAATGCCTGTCCTACGCCTGGGGCATCTACAACCTCAAGACCATCTACATCGAGTGCAACGTGGTCACGCCGGCCTGCGAGGACATCATCAAGACCCCGCCGCCCAGCGCCAACCGTGCGCTGCTGCAGGACGTCATGTCCCAGGCCCTGCTGGACGAGGCCCTGCACACCCGCATGTCCATCATGGCCTGCAACTACATCTACGAGATGCGCGGCCTGGCGCCGCTGGACTACGCGGACTTCAACCTCGTCGGCTGGCGCAACGGCGTGCTGGCGCAGTGCGGCGCGGAATGGGAGCGCCGCCTGGCGCGCTTCGCCATTGCCTGCGCCAGCGAGACCCTGATCACCGACTACCTCAAGACCATGGCCGAGGACCGCAGCATCCAGCCCATCTGCCACGAGGTCACGCGCACCCACGCCGTGGACGAATGGAGCCACTCCAGCGTCTTCAGCTCGGTGGCCACCGACATCGTCCAGGGCCTGAGCAACCGCGAGCGCAGCTACCTGCGCTCCATCATCCTCAAGACCGTGCAGATGTTCGCCAACAACGAACTGGGCGCCTGGTCCACCGTCTTCACCATGGTCGGCATGCCGCATGCGCGCGACATCCTGCACGACGTGGGCGACAGCAACGAGATCGGCGTCTACACCGACTCGGTGCAAAGCCTGATCGACCGCATCGGCCTGGCGGGCCGCAACCTGGGCGGCAGCGTGGCGCTGGTGTCGTCGGTCCTCGAGGAGATGCAGGCATGAGCGCCGCCCTCCAGGCAGGCAGCATGCTCGCGCGCTGCGCCGCTGCACGGGCAGAGGCGGGCGGCGTCATGGTCTACACCCTGCGCGTGCAGGGCGCCTCGGCGCAATTCCTCGGCGGCCTGCGGCCCGGCCGGCATGTGGCCATCGAGCATGCCGACGCCAGTGGCACCATGCAGCAGCGCCTGTACTCCATCACCCGCTACGAGCCCTGCAGCGAGCACGACGGCGCCGGCCAGTTCGACATTGCCGTCAAAAGCTCGGGCCGGGGCAGCGTCTCCGACCACATGCATGCGGTGCTGCGCGCAGGCTCCACGCTGCCGCTGGGCGGCGTGGCCGGCGACATCACGGCCGACCTGGTGCTGGGCCTGGACTCCCTGGTCATGCTGGCCGGCGGCATCGGCCTGACCTTGCCGCTGGCGCTGCTGCGCGAACTGGACCGGCTGCGCCAGCAGGGCCAGCGCGTGCCCCGCACCACGCTGCTGCTGTGCTTTGCGCGCATGGCCGACATTCCGTTCCTGCAGGAGCTGCAGCAGCTGTGCGAAACGGCCCCCTGGTTCGACCTGCGTATCCACATCACGCGTGAAGACATTGCCGCCCACGGCCCCTTCGTGCCGGGCCGCCCCTCGCAGCAGTCCCTGCTGGCGCTGGGCCAGCCCCAGGCCGTCGTCATCTGTGGCGGCCACGCCTTTGCGCAGACCTTTCGCGAGCATGCGCGGGCCTGCTTTCCCGGTGCCATACAGCACATCGAGGCCTTCACGCCGCCTGCCGCATCCACCGCCCAGCCAGGCGAGACCGCGCAGGCATGCCAGCTGCAGATCGCGCACAGCGGGCAGATTGTCGAAGCCGCGTCCGGCAAAAGCCTGCTGGAGATCCTGGAAGGCGTGGGCATTGCCATCCGCAGCCAGTGCCGGGCCGGCATCTGCGGCAGCTGCCGCATCCGCATCACGGGAGGCAGTTCACGGCTGGAGGCGGACTTTTGCCTCAGCGACAGGGAAAAGGAAGCCGGCTATGCCTTGGCCTGCTGCACCTTCCCCTCGGCAGGCCATATCCACGTCGATCTCAAGCCCGGCGCCTGACGGGCTCCGCACGTTCCAAGCCACCCTCCTGTATCCACCTGAGTTCCTCCCATGAAAAAAGCCATCGCGCTGCGCCACATCCACTTCGAAGACCTGGGCACCCTGCATGCCGAGTTCGCCAGCCGCGGCTACGAAGTGCAGTACGTCGATCCCAGCATCGGCGAGCTTGACACCCTGGACCTGGGCCGTGCCGACCTGCTCGTCGTGCTGGGCGGCCCCATAGGTGCCCATGACGAGGCGCTTTATCCCTTCGTCGCCCAGGAGCTGGCGGCCGTGCGCCGCTGGCTGGACAGCGGCAAGCCGCTGCTGGGCATCTGCCTGGGCGCGCAGCTCATTGCGCGCGCGCTGGGCGCCAGGGTCTACCCGCTGGGCGTCAAGGAAATCGGCTTCTCGCCGCTCACGCTCACCGACGCCGGCCTGGCCTCGCCCCTGTCCAGGCTGGACGGCGTGCCCGTGCTCCATTGGCATGGCGACCAGTTCGACATTCCCGAAGGCGCCGTGCACCTGGCCGGCACCGCCATCGGCGCCAACCAGGCCTTCGCAGTCGGCTCGCAGGTGCTGGGCCTGCAATTCCATCTGGAGGCCGACGCGGCCCGGCTGGAGCGCTGGCTGGTCGGCCATGCCTGTGAGCTCGGCATGGCCAAGGTGGACCCGCGCACCCTGCGTGCCGATGCCCAGAAATACGGCGGCCTGCTGGCGCTGGCCGCGCGCGATGTGCTGGCCGCCTGGCTGGCCCACCTGGAGCGCAGCCGCTGAACCTGCGGCGCTGCCCATTCACCCATTTCCCCCACGCCGGAGCCGCCGCTGCGCGGCGCCGGAATCTCTGTTCCCGAAAAAAAGGAGAGTTGAAGATGGTTGTCGTACTGTTCGAACTGCAGGCCTTGCCCGGCCAGAACCAGACCTATGTGGACCTGGTCAACAAGCTCACCCCCATGCTCAAGCCCATGGAGGGATTCATCTCCGTGGAATGCTTCCAGAGCACGCTCAACCCCGAGAAAGTCATGTCCGTCACCACCTGGCGCGACGAGGAAGCCGTCGTCCAGTGGCGCAACGTGGAAGCCCACCTCAGCGCCCAGCGCGCCGGCCGCGACAAGATCTTCAAGGACTACCGCGTGCGCGTCACCCAGGTGCTGCGCGACTACGGCCTGAATGACCGCGCGCAGGCGCCCGCGGACAGCATCATGGGCAAGGCAGGCAGCTGCCCCGTCAGCCACGCCTGAGGGCTGGCGGTGCCGCAAAGACCCGGCTGCTCCCCCTGCCGGAGCGCGATGCACGCACTCGGAAGATGCCGGCAGTGACTACGCTGCCGGCGCCTGGCCGGAAAAAAAGCCCGCTGAATGCTCAGAGGGCTTTTTTTCGGACGGCACAGATTCCTTCGCATCGGAACCGCACCGCACCGCACGGCATCCTGCGTGCCGCCGTGTGCAGCGCCTTCAGTTGCGAGCTGCCGCTGCCGCCATTTCTGCGAGGAACGGGCCTTGGGCCGCCTCGGGTTTGCGTTCGATGAGGAAGTCGTCGCGATCCTGGTCCTTGATCCAGTTCGGAGGCTTGCCGCGACCTGTCCACGTTGCTCCTGTAGACGGATCGCGATACTTCGCCGGTGCGCTGGTTTTTGCTGGGATGTAGGGGAACACTTGCTGCTGGGTGAATCCGAAATCGGTCACCAGCTTCTGGACCTTGGACAGGGCAGCGTCGGCCGCCGAGGTGCGGGCCTTGGCAATTTCCATGTCCAGCGCGGCCTTGGCCGCAAGGAGTTCTTTGAGGGACTGTGTCATAGGGGTGCGAAATTTTTGAAGCCAGATTATGGGGCTGTTCGGGCGAGACATGCCTGTCTTCAGGGTCATGCCGGGCGACAAAAGGCAGGCGAGGAAGGCATGGGGCACTGCTGCCGTCATGTGGAAGCTGCGCCAGGCATGAAAAGGACGGCCCTATCCTCGGTGGCTCGCGCCCGCACCACCCGGCACGGCACGGCCGCAGCGATCACGCCAGATGGAATATCCCGCGTTGTACCGGCCTGGCAAGGCAGCCCTAAGCTTCCAAGCTGCGGACGAATTCACTCCCCGCTTCGACTCCTAGAAGCGAGTCCACGGCCGCCACCCGCTTCAGCGCTTCGTCGGCGCTGAAGCCATTTCCCTCCAGCACGGCCAATGCATCGTTGTGCAGGGCATAGGCCAGGTGCGCTGCGATCCGTACGCTCGGATCCGCATCCACGTTGCTCCCCAGATATCCGCTCAGGAGAAGACGGATCTCGTATATGGCTTTCGCCAGGATTTTTGACTCATTGGTGCGCATGGGATGGTCCTGCCATGAATACTGGCGACTGTGTGCCGGAACCGTGAATGTAAGTACTTGGGCCATCTACGGCCCGGCGTGATGGCGGGCACCAAGGCAAATCGCGCCGTACTTTGCGACACAATCCGCCTCTTGAATACCTCTGAAGGAGACGGCCTGTGCCAGCGCCCCGCCATTGGATCGAATTCGTTGAGGACTGGCGTGCCGAACCCATGGCCTACTGGGTGCATGTCGAGCAAGAGGTTGGGCTCTGGTGCCGCGCCAGCCGTTACCTGCCCTCGGCACCTGCTCACATTCCCCACAAGGGCTTTGCCGTTCTCTGTGTGGAGTTCGGGGCGCATGTACTGCGTTTTTCCTCTGCGGCTCAGCTCGATGAGTGCATTCGTGTACTTTCCATGAAACCCTTGCCCACATCGCGCCAGTTGTCCAACCTGCGCGTCACGTCGCTGGGGCCAAACGGGCATTGGTTGAGCCGGCTGCCGGTGGCGATCAAATCCGGAAAGGCAAGAGGGCGGGTGGTGATGGGGCTTGAACAGACGCGGGCAGCGATAGTAGGCAAGTCCGATGGATGGACGTGCCAGAACTCGGCTGAGCGGACCAATGCCCTGGCGAGCTGACAGCATCATTACAACTGGCACAGACTGCACCGCAGCAGCGGCCAAGTCGCTCCGTGTCTAGGATCAAATCTCCAAACAATCGCTTGACGGTTCACAGCTAGTCCGGCCGAGTGGCGAAAGCTCGACACTCCCATCACCAACACCCAGGAGCTTCAATGATCATCACCACCACCCCCCAGATCGAAGGCCGCCGCATCACCCGCTACTGCGGCGTGGTCGCGGGCGAGGCAATTTTGGGCGCCAATGTGTTCAAGGACTTGTTTGCCGGGCTGCGCGACATCGTGGGCGGGCGGTCGGCCACCTATGAGCGCGAGCTGCAGCGGGCGCGCGAGATTGCGCTCAAGGAGCTGGAGGAACGCGCCCAGGAACTGGGCGCGAATGCCGTGGTGGGGGTGGACCTGGATTACGAAGTGCTGGGCCAGGGCAACGGCATGTTGATGGTGTCTGCCAGCGGCACGGCCGTGGTGCTGGAGTAGGCAGGGCCATCGGCCAAGCGGGTCAATCAGGCCAGAGAAGTCAACGCTGCGCTGCGCCGGGCATCTCCAGGCAGCGGGCCAGCGCCCGCGCCGCCTCCCCCAGGCGCGGGCCGGGGCGGGAGACCACGTCTGTTTCGACCAGGTCCAGCGCGCAGATGCGGCCGGAGCGCACGGCGGGCATGCGGCTCCAGCCGGGGCGGGTGGCAAAGCTGGCCGATGGCGTCTGCGGCGTGTGGATGATGAGTTCCGGCTGCTGGCGCAGCACGTATTCGGGCGTGATTCGCGGAAAAGGGCCCAGGTTGGGCGGCAGCACATTGCGCGCGCCCAGGCGCTGCAGCAGCTGGCCTATGAAGGAGTCCGGCCCTGCCGCATAAGGCGTGGCGTCCACCTCGAAATACACCTTCTGCCCGGCGGGCGTGAGCGCCGCCAGCGCCTTGGCCTGCTGGTCCACCTCGGCCTGCATGCGCGCCAGCAGGGCGTTGGCGCGCTGCACCTGCAGCAGCTGGTCGAGCTTGTGCAGTACCTGCTCCAACTGCGCCATGTCGTTGGCGTCCAGTGCCAGCACGGGAATGCCGAAGCGCTCCAGCTGCGCGATGACGGGTGCGGAATACGCCATCAGCACCACGTCGGGCCTGAGCCGCACGGTGGCCTCGACCAGCGGGGCAAAAGTGTGGCCCAGCTTGGGCAGGGCGGCCACGCGCGCCGGGTGGTTGGAGAACTCGTCCACGCCCACGATGCGCTCGCAGGCGTCCAGCGCGCACAGCGATTCGGTCAGCGAGGGCAGCAGCGAGACGATGCGCTGCGGCACGCGCGCCAGGCGCACCTGGCGCCCGCGCATGTCGGTGACGGTGTACGGCGTGCCTGTGCTCGCGCCTGTGCTGCCTTGGTTCGCATCCACCGCCTTTTGCGCGACGGCGCCGCCCGCGCAGGCCAGGGCGGCGATCAGCAGCAGAAGGCGGGGCAGGCGCACAAGCAGGTGCATGGCGGTCAGGGCAGGGGAGTCCAGCGCACGCTGACGAACACGGTGCGGCCTGCGTTCGCATAGCCGCGCGTGGGGGCGTAGTCGCGGTCAGCGATGTTGTTGACACGGGCCAGCAGCGTCCATTGCCTGGTCAGCTGGCGCTGGGCGTAGAGGTTGACCACGCCGTAGCCGCCCAGCTTGAAGGTGTTGGCCTCGCCTGCGTAGCGGCCGCTGTACAGCTGCGCTTCGCCGCCCAGCGTCCAGCCGGCCGCCTGGGTGTCGGCGTTGAGCTTGAGCATGCGCTTGGAGCGGTAGGGCAGCAGCTTGCCGGTCTCCAGGTTCTCGGGGTTCATGAAGTCCAGCGAGGCGCCCAGATTGGCGCTGCCCAGGCGCGTGCTGCCCGACAGCGTCAGGCCGGTGATCTCCACGCTTTGCCAGTTGCGGTAGCAGTTGCAGGGAACGGCGCTGTTCCAGTCGTAGGTGATCAGGTTCTTGAACCTGTTGCGGTAGACCACGGCCGAGAGGCGGTTGGCACCGGCCGCATAGTGCAGGCCCGTTTCCACGTTGGTGCTGCTTTCGGGCTTGAGGTCGGCCGCCGCCTGGCCCGTGAAGCGCTCGTACAGCGTGGGCGTTCTGAAGGCCGTGCCGGCCGATGCCACCCAGCGCCAGCGCTCGTCGATCTGCAGGCCGTAGCCCAGGCCGCCCGTGGTCTTGTTCTGCTGGTCGCGCACCTGGTCGTGACGCAGGTTGGCGTCGAACTGGTGGCGGCCCTCGGTCAGGCGCCAGCCGGCCGACAGGGAGTTCTGCACGCGCCGGCTGTCGGTGTTCTGCGTCCAGGCGTATTGCGTGTCCAGCTTGTCCTCGCGGCGCTCCAGGTCGATGTTGAAACGGTGCTGGCCCAGTGTGAACAGGTTCTGCAGCAGGTAGTTGGTGGAGCGGCCCTTGGCGCTTTCGGGCGACTGGGTGTGGCGGTCGCTTTGGCTGTCGGTATGGGAGATCTGGACCACGCTCTTGTAGATGGCGTTCCAGCCGGCCTGCCAGCGCAGGCTGCCGGTGGTGTTCTTGACCACGTCGTAGTCGTCGAAAGGCGGCGGGCTCTGGTCGTAGTGCGTGCGCAGGCGGCTGTGCAGCAGGCTGGCATCGATCTGGTGGATGCCCGTTTTGTAGCCCGCGTTCAGGCCCAGCGAGGTGTTGCTGTAGCCATCCTTGTCCGGGTTGGGCGAGAAGGTGTTGCCGGGGTAGACGTCAAAGCCGTCGCTGCGCTCGTCAGCCAGGTTCAGGCCATAGGTGAAGCCGTTGGCCCCGCCCTGGAATCCCGTGGCCAGCTTGCTGGTGCCCTGGTTGCCTATGCCGGCCTCGGCATAGGCGCGGGTCTGGCCGTCCGCCCGCTTGGTGAAGATCTGGATCACGCCGCCCATGGCGTCTGAGCCATAGATGGCGGCGGCCGGGCCGCGCAGCACTTCGATGCGCTCGATCTGCGCCAGCGGCAGGGTGGACCAGACCGCGCCACCCTGCAGCTCCTGCGAGCTGTAGCGCACGCCGTCGATGAACACGGCAGTGTGCTGGTTGCTGGTGCCGCGCAGGTAGACCGAGGTGACCTGGCCCGGCCCGCCATTGCGGTTGATCTGCACGCCCGGCACCTGCACCAGCAGGTCGGCCACGCCCGTGGCGCCGCTGCGGGCAATGGTCTCGGCGTCGATCACGGTCATGTCGGCCGTGACGGTGCGCAGGGACTGCTCGCTGCGCGAGGCGGTGACGACCACGGTATCGAGCTGGGAGGTCTGTGCCCGCTGCGCCTGTTGTGCCTGTTGTGCCTGTGCATGGGCCTGGCAGGCCAGCAGCGAGGCCGCAGTCAGGGCGGACAACGTGCGCAGTACGGGGAACGCCGAGGGCGAGCGAAGAGCGGCGCCAGGGGCGCGCGCGAGGGCGAGGGTGTGCATGGATGCGAGCCAGTTGCGCGCCAGCGACCCCGCCGGCACGGAAACCACAAAGACCGGCTGCGCTGCATGCGCGGCCGGCCGCCTGTTGGCCGGTATCCAGACTGGTGACGCACTCGCCAAGGCCTTCCCGGGCTGTACGCCCAGTGGCACGGGTTTGGCGGGGGCCGGTGCCATGCACGCGGCGTTTCACTCACTGTTGCGGGGGCAGTACATGCGGGCGGCTTTATCTGGCCGCCCCATGTTTCCCGTTTAACCGCAGCCCCTGGGGCTGCAGGCACCAACGGCGGCGATTGTACGGCGGGGCGTTCAGTACCGATGTAAAGCTTGCTTGACATGTCTGCGGATGGCATCGCACAATGTCAAGCATCCTTTACACATTGCGAGAGACTTCCATGAATCAAACAACGGTCACCAACCGCCGCTACCAGAAGGAGCTGGGATTTGCGCTGCTGCTCTACATGGCGCTGCTTGTGGGGGCGCTTTTGCTCAGTGCCGACATGCAGGCCGGGGCCCTGCGCACAGCGCTGCTGCTGAGCCCCATGCTGGCGTTTGCGCTGGCCGTGCGGGCCATCGTGCGCCTGGTGCGGGATACCGACGAGTTCCTGCGCAAGTCCATGCTGGAGCAGCTGGCGATTGCGGCGGCGGGCACGGCGGGCCTCACCTTCACCTACGGATTCCTGGAAATGGCAGGTTTTCCCAAGCTCAGCATGTTCATGGTGTGGCCCTTGATGGGTGCGCTCTGGGTGGCTGCCTCGGTGGCCCACTGGCTGCGCAGCCGATGAGCCGCTCCGCCAAGGTCGCCTACCGATGAAAAATGCTCCCCACGCTAACCTTGCTTTTCAACTTGGGGCGGCCCTGCGATGAAAAATGACCCCCACGCTACCCTTGCTGTGCAAGGTCCGCTGCCCCCCAAGGGGGTGCCTTTTCATCTTGGGGCGGCCCGGCGATGAAAAACACCATCCGTGAACTGCGCGCCCAGCGCGGCTGGAGCCAGGCTGCGCTGGCGGACCTGCTGGGCGTGTCGCGCCAGACCGTCAATGCCATAGAGACGGGCCGCTACGACCCCAGCCTGCCGCTGGCATTCGCCATTGCCCGGGTGTTCGAGACCCGGATCGAGGCGATCTTCCTGGAGGGTTGAGCGCAGCGCTCAGGCCACGATCATGACCAGCAGCACCAGGCCCAGCAGGGCCAGGTAGGCCTTGGCATGCAGGGCATCGGGAATGCGGCCGATCAGCGGGGCTGCCAGCCTGATGCCCGTCCACGATCCGGCCGTCAGCAACGCAAAGGCCTGCAGGTCCACATAGCCCACATGCCAGGGGCCAAGCCCCGCGCCCTGCGATGCCAGCATGTAGGCAGCGGTGCCCGCCACGGCCATGGGCAGGGACAGCGGGCTGGCCATGGCCGTGGCGGCCCCCATGCTGGCGCCGCGCCGGCGCATCAGCGGCACGGTCATCACGCTGCCGCCCACACCCAGGAAGGCTGCAATCGCGCCAATCGCCAAGCCTGCGATGGCGGCGGGCCTGCGGCCCATGGGCTGCAATTGGGCGGCGGTGCCGTGCACGAAGCCCGGGCGCAGCAGCGCGTCGGCGATGGTCAGGGCCAGGTAGGCGATGAAGGCCCAGCGCACCCATTCCCCGCTGATCCAGGTGGCGGCCGCCGCGCCCGCCACGGCGCCGGCCGCGATGAAGCCGGCCAGCGGCCGCACCTGATCCCAGGGCAGGGCGCCCGCGCGGTGCTGGCGCAGCGTGGCCATGGAGGCGCCAAAAATCATCACGCAGGTGGAGGTGGCCACGGCAATGTGCATGGCAGCCTGGCCAACGGCGGAGTCCGCGCCGTGGATGGAGGTCAGCAGCGCATAAAGCAGCGGAACGGCCACGAAGCCGCCGCCAAAGCCGAAGAGCACGGTGGTCACGCCGGCAAGCACACCGAAAGCCAGCAGCAGAAGAGGGAACACAGACAGTCCTTTGGAAAAAACGAGCAAGGACTGAACCTTAGGATGCCGCGGTTTGGCCTGCTTTCGCGGATGGGTCAATAATCCTTGAATTCCTGCCAAAGCCTGTTGGCTGTTTTCCGGACATCCTCATGCTCAACATCCCGCTGCATTCCGTGGACGCCGTGGCGCGCGATGTGCTGGCCATCGGCACCGACTACACGCCTGGCACGCTGCTGCCCACGCACAGCCACCGGCGTGCCCAGTTTCTCTACGGGATGAGCGGGCTGATGGAGGTGGAAACCGACGACGGTGCCTGGACCATCCCGCCCTACAGCGGCGTGTGGATTCCGGCCAGCAAGCCGCACAGCGTGCGCATGCAGGGCGTGAGCACGCGCAGCCTGTACATCGAACCGGCTGCTGCGCCCCGCCCGGGTGTGCATTGCGAGGCCCTGGTCGTCACCCCGCTGCTGCACCAGTTGCTGCTGTCCTGCGCCGACCTGCCGGCGCTGTACGACGAAGCGGGCCGCGACGGCGCCCTGGTCACGCTGGTGCTGCACGAGCTGGCCTCGGCCCGCAGCCTGCCGCTGTTCGCGCCCATTCCCCGCGACGAAAAGCTGGCCGCCCTGTGCAAGCAGTTCCTGGCCCAGCCCAGCATCCGCGCCACGCCGCAGGACTGGGCACAGGCGCTGAACAAGAGCCTGCGCACCTTCAGCCGGTTTTTCCAGCAGCACACAGGCATGGCCTTTGGCGCCTGGCGCCAGCAGGCCTGCCTGCTGGCAGCGGTGTCGCGGCTGTCTGCGGGCGCATCGGTCACCCAGGTGGCGCTGGACCTGGGCTATGACAGCCCCAGCGCATTTTCCACCATGTTCCGCAAGGCATTGGGGCGGGTGCCTTCGGAGCTGGTGAGCCGGGTCTAGGCGGGAACGCTGGCCTGGGCAGCCGTTTCCCGCGTCATGGTCCAGAACACCAGGGCCGCCAGGCTGAACGCCGCCCCCGCCACGCAGACCCCTTGCCAGCCAAACCGCGCGTAGGCGTTGGTGGCAATCAGCGCGCCCAGCCCGCTGCCCACGGCATAGAACAGCATGTACAGCCCCACCAGCCGGCTGTGGGCCTGCGGGTTGCTGCGAAAGATCAGGCTCTGGTTGGTCACATGCAGGGCCTGGCCGCCCAGGTCCAGCAGCACGATGCCGGCGACCAGCGCCCACAGCGATTGTTCCAGCAGCGCAATCGGCGCCCAGGCCAGCAGCAGGATCACCAGCGCGCCCAGGCTGGTGCGCTGCGCGAAACCCTGGTCTGCCCAGTGCCCGGCACGGGCCGCGGCCAGTGCACCCACCACGCCGGCCAGGCCAAAGGCGCCGATGGCCGTGAGCGACAGGCTGTAGGGCGGCGCGCTCAGCGGCAGGACCAGGGCGCTCCAGAAGATGTTGAAGGTGGCAAACATCAGCAGGGCCAGCATGCCGCGTGTGCGCAGCATGCGGTCCTGGCGCAGCAGCTGGAGCATGGAGGCGAGCAGCTGCGTGTAGCTGGGTGCATGCAAGGGCGCCGCCAGCCGGGGCAGTTGCCGCCACAGGGGCCAGGCCAGGGCCAGCATCAGCAGGGCCGAGCAGGCATAGACGCCACGCCAGCCAGCCAGGTCACCCACGGCGCCGGCAAACACGCGCGCCAAAAGCAGGCCGATGAAAACCCCGCCCTGGGCCGCGCCCACCACGCGCCCGCGCTCATTTGCCTGGCTGGCGCTGGCCGCATAGGCGATCAGCCCCTGCGTCATGGCCGTGCCCAGCAGGCCCACGGCCAGCATGCCCGCCAGCAGCAGAACGGCCGAACGCGCGGTGCTGACTGCCGCCAGGGCCAGCACCAGGCCCAGCAACTGCAAAAGCATGAGCCGCCGCCGCTCCAGCCGGTCGCCCAGCGGCACCAGCAGCAGCAGTGCCAGCGCGCAGCCGGCCTGCGTGGCGGTGACCACGCCGCCCACGGCCGCATGGCTGATGCCGAAGTCGGCCGCCAGCGCCTCCAGCAGCGGCTGGGCGTAGTAGACATTGGCCACGCTCAGGCCGCTGGCAGCGGCGAACAGCAGCACCAGGCTGCGCGGCATGCGGACCGTGTCCGAGGCTGGGAAGGCTTTCATGAATTGAATCCAGTTGCAAAACAAAACTGGTTGGATGCTAGTTGAACCAGTTTTGAAATGCAACCAAAATAGCGCCATGAAAGAAGACATCCGTCCTGACACACCACAGCCCTGTCCGGTGGCCCGCTCCCTGGATGTGATCGGCGACCGCTGGTCGCTGCTCATCGTGCGCGATGCTTTCGATGGCATCAGCCGCTTTGGCGATTTCCAGCGCAGCCTGGGCGCGGCCCGCAATATCCTGGCCGACCGGCTGCGCCGGCTGGTGGAGGCCGGCATCCTCGAAACCCGCCCGGCCGCAGAAGGCTCGGCCTACCTGGAATATGTGCTGACGGCCCGGGGGCTGGACCTGTTCCCCGTCATCGTGGCCTTGCGGCAATGGGGCGAAGGCCATTTGTTTGCGCCCGGCGAGGCACATTCGCTGCTGCTGGACCGCCACAGCGGCCTGCCTGTCGAGCCCATGCTGCCGCGCGACGGGGATGGCCGGGCCTTGCTGCCGGGCCAGACCGTGGTTCAGAAAATCGATTGATGGATGTCCATGCTCTCTGCCTTCCTGCCACTCATCTACGTACAGATTTCTCCCGAGCGCCTGACGCTGACAAATCCGAAAACGGGCCACACCCTGTCGGAGGTTCCCGAGCTGGCCCTGAGTCTGCCGCCCCGACGCCGGATTCTGGCGGCCGGACCGCAGGCCAGGCTCGCGGCTGCATCGGAGCCTGCGGAAGTCGTCAATCCGTTCGCGCATCCGCGCTCGCTGATATCGGACTTCGTGCTGGCCGAGCATCTGCTCAAGTACCAGCTCAGGCGCATGCAAGCCGGGGGCTGGCTGGCGGCCTCACCGCACATCGTCATCCATCCGCTGGGCGACCCCGAGGGCGGATTCACCCAGGTGGAACTGAGGGCCTTGCGCGAGCTGGCCAACGCGGCCGGGGCCTCGAAGGTGAATGTCTGGACAGGCCGGCCCTTGACCGACGAGGAATTGCTGGCGCGCAAGCCCCCTGCGCAGGGCGGCATCTGGGAGTGAGGCCCTGTTCCTCGCCATGAAAAAAGCGCCCGTCACAACGGGCGCTTTGTCTGGGTCAGCGCAAGGGCCGATAACGCGCTATCAGAACCGCGCCATCAGAACCTGGCCGTCATCCCCACGAAGTAGGTACGGCCGCCGTTGTCATAGTTGGCGCCGATGGTGCGGGTTTCCTTGTCGGTCAGGTTGATGATGCCGGCGCGCAGGGTCATCGAGTCGGTGACGTTGTAGTTCATGGACACGTCGAACGTCGTGTAGGCCTTGGCGAAGGTGGTGGCCGTGCCCGTGGTCACGACTTCCTTGCCCACGTGGCGGGCGCTGAACATGGCGGACCAGCCCTGGCGGATCTGCCACTGCAGCGACGAGTAGATGGACAGCTCGGGCACGGCCAGCAGCGAGGCGCCGGTGCTCAGGTTCTTGGACTCGAACATCTTGGTGATGTTGGTGTTCCAGGTCAGCCCCTTGGCCAGGGGAACGTTCACGAAGCCTTCCAGGCCGCGCGTGCGGGCACGCTGGGCGTTGGCCATGCGGGTCCACCAGAAGCCGTTGTAGAAGCCCAGCGGCTGGTAGTCGATCTTGTTCTTGAAGTTGGTGTGGAAGTAGGTGGCGCCCAGGGCCCAGCCATTGCGGTCCCAGCTGGCGCCCAGCTCGAAGTTGGTGCTGGTCTCGGGCTGCAGGTCGGGGTTGCCGGCCATGTAGCAGCCGCGCGTGCCGTCGGCATTCACGCTGGTGCTGGTCCAGCCCATGCCGGCCAGGCTGCGGCAGCCGTTGCCCCCGGATTGCGTGGCGGCGCTGGCCGAGTTTTCCTTCAGGTTGGGCGCACGGAAGCCGCGCGAGACGCCGCCGCGCACCGTCCACTCCGAGGCCGGGTGGTAGACCAGGTAGGCGCGCGGGCTCCAGTTGTTGCCGTACTTCTGATGGTGGTCCATGCGCAGGCCCAGCGTCAGCGCCAGGTTCTCGCGCAGGAAGATCTGGTCCTCGCCGAACAGCGCCCAGGTGGTGGCGCTCAGGCCCGAGCCCGAGACCGGGCGCCCCGCGTAGTCGATGGGCGCCAGGCCGATGGTGTCGCGGTTGTCCAGCGACTCGCGGCGCCACTGCATGCCCAGCGTCATGGCCTGGTCCAGGCCCCACAGCTTCAACGGCTTGTCGATGCGGCCGTCCAGCGTGGTTTCCTTGGAGTTGTTGCCGATGGTGTCGCCCTTGTCCTCGTACTTGTTGTGCACGAGGTTGAGCTTGGAGGTCAGGTCGCCCCAGCGGCCGTCATGGCTGAGGCCGAACTTGGTCTGCTCCAGCTTGCTCAGGCCCCAGGGATAGACCACCTGGTCGCCCGACGCCGTGCGCGCGTCGGAGCCCGTGGCGCGCTGGATGCCTTGCGCGGCCTCGATGCCGATCACCTGGTCGGGCGTGAGCTGCCAGTTGAGCAGGGCGTTGAGGTTTTGCTTGCGCGAGCCGGCCGTGGACTGGTAGGTGCCCGGGAAGCCGCCCGTGCTCTCGTCGGCAGCGCGGTCCGTGTAGTTGCCGCCCAGGCGCAGGCCGAACTTGTCGGACAGCGGGCCGCTGATGTTGAAGCCCAGCTGGCGCGTGTCGCCGCGGTCGCCGTCGGAGGGCTTGCTGTAGTTCAGCGTGGTCGAGCCGCTCCAGCGCTTGCCGATCTTGCGCGTGATGATGTTGATCACGCCGCCCATGGCGTCGGAGCCGTACAGCGAGGACATGGGGCCGCGCACGACCTCGATGCGCTCGATCATCTCGGGCGAGATCCAGTCCAGATCCTGCGAGCCCAGGTCGTCGCGGTAGTTGATGCCGGCCGAGTTGCCCTGGCGCTTGCCGTCCACCAGGATCAGCGTGTACTTCTCGGGCAGGCCGCGCAGCTTGATCTTGGACTGGGCGCCCGTGCCGGACAGGCCGCCGGTCACGCCGGGAATGGTGGACAGCAGCTCGCCGATGCTGGTGACGGGCTTGCGCTCGATGTCCTCGCGGGTAATCACGCTGATGCTGGCTGGCGCTTCCTTGATGTCCACGGCCGTGCCCGAGGCGGTCACCACCACGGTGGACAGGGACGTGTCGGCCTTGTTGTCGGCTGACTGGGCATGGGCCATGGCTGTGCATGCCAGGGCGGCGCAAAGAGGAAGCGGGCGGAGCACCGAGATTCTGACCATCTTTGTAAAGTTCCGTATGGGTTAAAAATCAAGGTGCGAATGATAACGATTTGTATCTACATATTTCTCTTCACGTAAAGACAGTTGTTTTTTTGTTCACGCGTTATCTAATCGCTGGACACGCCTGAGGCGTTGTGCACAAGTCTGGTGCACAAAATGACGGGGGGCGGCAGGGCGCTGAGAGGGAGCACGGGGTGCGGCGCCTCCGTGCAAAGGCCGCCCCGGAGCGCAGGGGGCGGCCAGAAACAAGGTCAGCGCGGCTTGGCCACGGCGCCCGGCAGGGCGCTGGAAGGCTCAGCGCAGCTGCTCGAGGGTTGGCTCGATGCCCGGCGGCGCACGAACTGGTAGGCAATGGCCAGCAGGGCAAACCAGGCCGGCGTCACCACCAGCGCCTGGCGCGTGTCGGCCTGCAGGGTGAGCAGGCCCAGGATGGCCGCAAAGAACGCCAGGCAGGCCCAGCACATGGCCACGCCGCCCGGCATCTTGTAGCGCGAAGCCTCATGAAGGGCCGCGCGCTGGCGCCGGTAGGCGATATAGGACAGCAGGATCAGCGACCACACGAACATGAACAGGATGGCCGATACCGTGGTCACCAGCGTGAAGGCCTCCACCAGATCGGGCACCACCCACATCAGGAAGGCGCCGGCCAGCAGGCAGGTGCAGGAAAACAGCAGCCCGCGCGAGGGCACGCTGCTGCGCGACAGCCGGTGGAAGGACTTGGGCGCATCGCCCTTGAGCGCCAGGCCGTAGAGCATGCGGCTGGTGGAGAACACGCCGCTGTTGGCCGACGAGGCGGCCGAGGTCAGCACCACGAAATTGATCACGCCCGCAGCGGCCGGCAGGCCTGCAAGCACGAACAGCTCCACGAACGGGCTCTTGCCCGGCACCACGTCGCGCCAGGGGGTGACGGCCATGATGGCGATCAGGGCCAGCACGTAGAACACGATGATGCGCACGGGAATCGAATTGATGGCGCGCGGCAGCGTGCGCTCGGGGTCCTTGGCCTCGGCCGCCGTGGTGCCCACCAGCTCGATGCCCACGAAGGCGAACACGGCGATCTGGAAGCCCGCGAAAAAGCCCATCATCCCGTTGGGGAACATGCCGCCGTCGTTCCAGAGGTTGGACAGGCTGGCCGCACGCCCCGCAGGCGAGACGAAGGCGGCCCCCACCATGTACAGCCCCGTTGCCACCAGGGCCACGATGGCCACGATCTTGATCATGGCGAACCAGAACTCGATCTCGCCGAACAGCTTCACCGTCAGCAGGTTCAGGCTCAGCAGCAGGCCCACGCAGGCAATGGCCGGGGCCCACTGGGGCAGGCCGGGGAACCAGAACTGCGAGTAGGCCGAGATGGCGATCACGTCGGCAATGCCCGTGACGATCCAGCAGAACCAGTACGTCCAGCCTGTGAAGAAGCCCGCCCAGGGCCCCAGCAGATCGGCCGAGAAATCGATGAAGGATCGGTACTGCAGGTTGGACAGCAGCAGCTCGCCCATGGCCCGCATCACGAAGAACAGCATCACGCCGATGATGGCGTAGACGAAGACGATGGACGGACCCGCCAGGCTGATGGTCTTGCCCGAGCCCATGAACAGGCCCGTGCCGATGGCACCGCCGATGGCGATGAGCTGGATGTGGCGGTTGGTGAGATTGCGCTGCAGGTCGTCTTGACCGTGCAGGCCCTGGCCGGTTGGCGGGGCCTTGTGTGTCATCAGAGAACTCCGGGGAAGACTGGCAAAGCGATGGCAGAAAGGGGGAAATCCGCCTGCCGCGGCCGTGTTTTCAGTCTCTGCATGGAGTCCATGCCTGGAAATGCGGCAGCGCAGCAAAACGGAACGAAGGCCGCGAGGATACCTGAACCTCGCCCCCGCATCAGCCCTGCCGCGCCGTGCCGCTCCAGTCAATGAAGCGGGTTTGATATGGGTGGATCAGCCGCGCGCCAGGCGCCGGGCGTTGGCCACTGCAGTGCGGTGCACGGGCGCCATGCCCTTGCCCACCACGCCCCACATGGCGTTGCTCCATTGCGAGGCCTGCGATGCCAGTGCACCCCCATTCCAGGTGGAGGCGCTCCAGGGCATCCACCACATGCGCATCCAGGCCTGCATCAGGGCCTGGCTGGCGACCATGGACTGCAGGCCCATGGCGGCCCAGGATTGGTGGAAGGCTGTCTGTTTCTCGGACACCATGCGCGTGAATTCGCGCCGGTCCCGTGCGGAGGGATTGGCCCCGGCCAGCGCCATGCGGGTGAGCCTGTGCGCCACCACCTGCGGCGCGGCAATGGCCAGATCGGTGGCCTGACGGGCCACCGAAGCGGCCTTGGAAGATTTGCGGTTTGCCATGTGCGCTCCTGAAGCTCTGGATCCATTTGCCGGATCTACCTGCCAGATCCACTTGCCGGTTCCACTTTAGCCAGATGCATGCCGGCCCGCGTAGGCCGATGACGCAATGCAGCAAAAACGCGTTTATCGCGGCTGGGGCCGGGGTGCCGGCGCGGCTCCGTCCTGCGTGACCTCAGATACCAGGGCGCGCCACCAGCGCTCGCCTGCATGGGGGGCGGCCAGGTCCACGCGCTCGCCCATCATGGGCGTGGCCACGGCAATGCCGTGCTCGGCGCCCAGGGCCAGCACGCGCTCGAAGGGGTCCCACCAGGCATGCATGGCCAGGCTGAAGGTGCCGTTGTGAATGGGCAGCAGCCAGCGTCCGCCCAGGTCGCGGTGGGCCTGCACGGTCTGGGCCGGGTGCATGTGCACATAGGGCCAGTGCGGGTCGTAGGCGCCGGTCTCCATCAGCGTGAGGTCGAAGGGGCCGAAGCGCCGGCCGATTTCCGCAAAGCCGTCGAAATAGCCGCCGTCGCCGCTGAAGAAGACACGCAGCGTGTCGGCGCTTGCCAGGTCCTCGATGACCCAGGACGCCCACAGCGTGCGGTTGCCGTCGCGCAGGCCCCGGCCCGAGAAATGCTGGGCCGGCGTGGCCGTGAAGCGCAGGCCGTCCACCTGCACGTCCTGCCACCAGTCGAACTGGCGCACCTTCTCGGGGGCCACGCCCCAGGCCATGAGCCGGTCGCCCACGCCCAGCGTGCACAGGAAGAAGTCGACCCGGGGCGCCAGGGCGCGGATGGTGGCACGGTCCAGATGGTCGTAGTGGTCGTGCGAGAGCACCACGCCGCGCAGCGCGGGCAGTTCATGCAGGGCGATGGGCGGCGCATGAAAGCGCTTGGGGCCGATGAAGGAAAAGGGCGAGGCGCGCTCGGCAAACACCGGGTCGGTGATCCACCAGCCGCCGCGCAGTTTCATCAGCAGCGTGGAGTGGCCCAGGCGGTACAGGCTGCGCTCGGGCGCGGCGGCCAGGTCGGCCGGGGTGAGCCGCTGCACGGGCAGGGGCGCCGCAGGCTCGGTGTCCTTGGGCTTGTTGAAGAAGAAGTCCCACATCACCTTGGCGTCGGGCTGGGGGGCATTGGCCGGGCGGGGATGGATGTTGCGAAAGCGCCCGGCCGACGATTGGGGCGATTGGGAGTAGTCGGCAATCGGGGCGCGGAAGATGCGGGTTGTTTTCACGGTGCTCCGTCGGTGTTCAGGCCGCCGCCATCATGGAACCGATGGCGCAGCCCTGTCGAGATGGTGGTCTTGGCGGCCCCGTTCAAGGCGCCTTGCGTGTCGTCATGTAAACAAAAAAGGAGCTGCCCCTGCAGGCAGCTCCTTGTGGTGATGGCCCGGAGGCTGGTCATCAATGGGCGCCGGCCGCCTCGGCACCGCCGGCATGGCCCGCAGGGCGCCTGGTCATCCAGATCAGCACGATCAGCACCAGGAACAGCACGGACGACGCCAGGAAGATGTCGTCGGCGGCGCGCGTGTAGGCCTGCTGGTCCACCAGCCGGTTGATCTGGGCCAGCGCCTGCGCTTGGCTCAGGCCTGCGGCCTGCAGCCCCTGCAGGGTGACGCCGAACACGCCCTGGCCCTGGACCAGCCCTTCTGTCAGATGGGCGTGGTGCAGCGCGGCGCGGTTTTCCCACAGCGTGGTGGCGATGGAGGTGCCCATGGCGCCCGCCGTGATCCGCACGAAGTTGCTCAGGCCGGCGGCGGCCGGGATACGGTCCGGCGAAATGCCCGACAACGTGATCGTGGTCAGCGGAATGAAGAAGAAGGCCATGGCCGCGCCCTGGATCAGCGTGGGCACCAGGATGTGCATGAAGTCCGTCTCCACCGTGAAGCGCGAGCGCATCCACAGCACCAGGGCGAACACGATGAAGGCGCCCGTGGCCATCCTGCGCGGGTCCCACTGCGTGACCTTGCGGCCCACCAGCGGTGTCAGGATGATGGCGAAGATGCCCACCGGCGCCAATGCCATGCCGGCCGTGGTGGAGGTGTAGCCCATCCACTGCTGCAGCCATAGGGGCAGCAGCACCACGTTGCCGAAGAACAGGCCGTAGGCAATCGACAGCGCCACCGTGCCGGCCGCGAAATTGCGGCGCATGAACAGGCGCAGGTCCACCACGGGGTGGGCATCGGTCAGCTCCCAGACCAGGAAGACCACGAAGCTCACGATGGCCAGCACGCACAGCGTGATGATCTCGCCCGAGGCGAACCAGTCCAGCTCCTTGCCCTTGTCCAGCATCAGCTGCAGCGCGCCCACCCACAGCACCAGCAGGGCCAGGCCCACGGAGTCGATGGGCAGCTTGCGCGTGGGGGTCTCGCGGCTGCGGTAGATGCTCCAGGTCATCAGGGCCGACAGCAGGCCCACCGGCACATTGATATAGAAGATCCAGGGCCAGGAGATGTTGTCCGTGATCCAGCCGCCCAGCAGCGGGCCGACCACGGGGGCCACCAGGGTGGTCATTCCCCACAGCGCCAGGGCCACCCCGGCCTTGGCCGGGGGATAGCTGGACAGCAGCAGCGTCTGCGACAGCGGGATCATGGGGCCGGCAACCAGGCCCTGGAGCACGCGGAACAGCACCAGCGTCTCCAGCGACGAGGCAAAGCCGCACAGCCAGGACGTCAGCACGAACAGCAGCACGCTCATGGTGAACAGGCGCACGGCGCCGAAGCGCTGGGTGAGCCAGCCCGTGAGCGGCACCGAGATGGCGTTGGCCACGCCAAAGCTGGTGATCACCCAGGTGCCCTGGCTGGGACTGACGCCCACGTCGCCGGAAATCGCCGGAATGGCGACGTTGGCAATGGACGAGTCCAGCACGTTCATGAAGGTGGCCAGCGACAGGGCCAGCGTGCCCAGGGCCAGCTGGGCGCCCTTGAGCGGGACCGGCCGTGCAGGCATGGCCGGCGGCGCCGAGGGGGCGACCGGCGGCGCCGGCTCCGGCACGGCGGTGGTAGAGGAAGTCATAGGCAGTCCGCGTAGGTTCTGGGAAGGCGGGGGAGCGATGCCTGCTTACCTGGACTGCATGGCCTGCGCGTCAACCGGCGCGGAGGCCACGGCGGCTGGCGCCTTGCCCTGTGCCCTGTCCTGCACCTCGGCCATGGCCACGGGCGGCAGCTCGGGCAACTGCTTGAGCGGTGCCACGTTCTGGCCCGCCACGATGTGGGCAATGCGCTCCTCGGCCTGCGGCAGCGCCATGTCGTAGACGGAGGTCTGGGCCACGGGTGCGTTGCGCGTGGTCGTTGCCAGCACCTCGCCCTGCTGGTCTCGCACGTCCACCTTGACTTCCATGGACAGGCCCACGCGCAGCGGGTGCTGTGCCAGGTCTTCCGGCGCCAGCGCAATGCGCACGGGCACGCGCTGCACCACCTTGATCCAGTTGCCGGTGGCGTTCTGCGCGGGCAGCAGCGAGAAGGCCGCGCCGGTTCCTGCGCCCATGCCCACCACGGTGCCGTGGTAGCTGATCTTGTCGCCGTAGACATCGGCCGTCAGCTCGGTCTTCTGGCCTATGCGCAGCTGGGCCAGCTGGCTTTCCTTGAAGTTGGCATCCACCCAGAGGTTGTGCAGGCCCACCACCGTCATCAGGGGAGCGCCCGAGGCCACGCGCTGGCCCAGCTGCACGCCGCGCTTGGCCACATAGCCTTCCACGGGCGAGACCAGGCGCGTGCGCTGCAGCGCCAGATAGGCTTCGCGCACCTTGGCGGAGGCGGCGATCACGCTGGGGTGCTCTTCGGCGCTGCTGCCCTTGGTCTGGGCTTCGGCAGCCGTCAGCTGCGCCTTGGCGGCGCGCACGGCGGCTTCGGCTGCCGAGGCGGCATTGCCGGCCGTGCGGGCCAGGGACTGGGCGTGGTCGAACTCCTCCTTGCCCACGGCGCCCGTGGCCAGCAGCGGGCGGCGGCGCTCCACATCCTCGCGGGCGCGGGCGGCATCGGCCTGCAGGCGGGCCAGATCGGCCTCGCGCTGGGCCACCTGGGCGACCAGGGGGGCATTGTTGGCGTACAGCGTGCGCACCTGGCGCACGGTCTGGGCCAGCTGCGACTCGGCCTGGGACAGGGCGACCAGGGCATCGGCCGAGTCCAGCTGCACCAGCAGCTGGCCGGGCTTGACGTAGTCGGTGTCGTCGGCGCCGATGCTGATCACCGTGCCGCCGACCTGCGGCGTGATCTGCACCACGTTGCCCGCCACATAGGCGTTATCCGTGGTCTGGTAGTTGCGGGCCACCATCCAGTGCCAGCCGCCCCAGGCGACGGCGGCCACCGCGACGGCGGCGGCCACGATGGTCAGGCCCTTGCGGCGGCCCTGCGGGTTGGCCACGGGCGAGGCTGCGGCAGCGGGTGCATTGGATGCTTGCTTGTTGGTATCGGTCATGGTGTTCGGCGCTTTGTTATCTGTGAATGTGGTTGTGCGGCCGGGGCAGGGGGCTGGCGGTCTGTCACGCTGGCTGGCGGTCTGCCCGGTGGAGGGTCAAGAGTGAGGTGGGTTCCTGTGCGGGTTGCGATCTCAGTGCTGGCTGACCTGCACGGCATCCGTGCCATCGGTCCAGCCGCCGCCCAGGGCCTTCATCAGCGACACGCGCGTGTCCAGCGCGCGGGCACGCAGGTCCACGTCCAGGCGGCGCTGGGTGATCACCTGGGTCTCGGTGTTCAGCACCGTCACCTGGCTGGCCAGGCCGGCCTTGTAGCGCTGCACTGCAAAGTCGTAGGCGCGTTCGGCCTTCTCCAGCGACTCGGCCTGCAGCTGCTGTTGGCGCACCAGCGATTGCACGGACGTGATGGCATCGCCCGCTTCCTTGACCGCATCGAGCACCACGCCGTTGTACTGGGCAATGGCGGTGTCCAGGTCGGCCTGCGTGCCGCGCAACTGGGCGCGCAGGCGCTTGCCGTCGAACAGGGGCAGGCGCAGCGCGGGCGTCACGCCCATCTGGCGCGAGCTGCCCTTGAACAGGTTGTCCAGCCCGACGGCATTGAGGCCGATGAAGGCCGTCAGGTTGATATCGGGATAGAAATCCGCCCGCGCGCTCTCTATGCCCTGCGTTGCCGACTCCACGCGCCAGCGCGCGGCCACCACATCGGGGCGGCGGCCCAGCAGGTCTGCGCCCAACTGGCCGGGCATGGCCTGGATCTGCAGCGCGGCCAGACGGGGCGCCAGCTGCAGCTGCGCCTCGGGCGCCTGGCCGCAGAGCACGGCGATGGTGCGGCGCGCCAGCGTGATCTGCTCGTCCAGCATCTCGATCTGCGTGCCGGCATCGGGCAGGCCGGCCTGGGCCTGGGTCAGCTCCACCTGGCTGTCCAGCCCGGCGCGCGTGCGCTGCTGGCTCAGCTCCAGCAGCGACTGGCGCTGGGTCAGCGTGCGGCCGGCCACCTCCTTCTGGGCAATCAGCCGGGCCAGCGCCACATAGCTGCGCGCCACCTGGGCGGCCAGCTGGTTGGCGGCGGCGGCGCTGTCGGCCTGGGCGGCACGGGCCTGGCCCAGGGCGGCCTGCAGGTCGGCGGCATGGCGGCCAAAGAAATCCGGCGTCCAGCTCAGCCCGGCCTGCAGGTTGCCGGTGTTGTAGGTATGGCCGGCAATGGGAGCAGGCACCAGGCCGTTGGCGCTGTAGTGCTGGCGCGTGGCGTCGACGCCGAGCGTGCCGCGCACATCGGTGGCCGTGCTGGTGGCCGTGGCCAGGGCGGCGGCCTTGTCGAAGCGGGCGCGGCTCATGGCCAGGCTGGGGCTGCCCTGCAGCGCCTGGGCGATCAGGCCGTCCAACTGGGCATCGCCCAGGGACTTCCACCAATCGGCGGCGGGCAGGCTGGTATTGGCGCCTGTCTCGGACTGGGCCGTCAGACCCAGGTCGGAGGCGCCCAGCCGGGCCAGCGGCTCATGGGCCGGGCCCTGGGAAGCACAACCGGCCAGGGCCAGCGCGGCGCACAGGGTGGCCGCTGCGGCGGCCACGCGGCGGGGCGCGGCGGACACGGAAACAAAGGATTTGGGCATGGTGGTCTGCCTGTTGGGGGTCAAGAATCAGGAAATCGGAAACCGGGGCGGAAAAAGGGGCTGGCGCTGTCAGGCCGCGGGCGTGGCAGGCGCAGGGGCTGGCGGCGCAGCTTCCGGCGCGCGCATCGCATCGCCATTGGCCAGCAGGCGGCGCAGCATGTCCAGCAGCTGGCGCGACTCGTCATGGCTGAAGCCGGCCATATGGGCATTCATCACGCTGGACAGCACCTGCGGCACCTTGGCCGCCATGGCGCGGCCTTCATCGGTCAGCACCAGCTTGACCACGCGCCGGTCCACCGTGGAGCGCTCGCGCCGCAGCATGCCCTTGGATTCGAGCCGGTCCAGCGCCCGCGTGATGGAGGCCGGATCCAGCCCCAGGTCACGTGCCATGCCGGCATTCGTGGCGTCGCTGCACAGCAGCAGCTTGTACAGCGGCAGCCACTGCACATAGGTCAGCTCATGCTCGGCCAACTGCGTATCGGCCTGCTGGAGGATGGAGCTGAGCACCTTGCGCATGAGGAACCCCACGCTCTCGAAGGGCGTGTAGCTGCCGGGGCTGTAGAAGTCCGAGGGCTGCAGGCCGTTGGGCAGGGGAGGCTGGGTCATGGTGTCTGCGGGTGAAATAATTGACTGCGCAATGATTGTTGCGGCAATTATTGCAGAAGCACACGCTGGATGTGTGGTGGGGTCGGGGGTGGGGTTTTTCCCCGGGACGCTGTGGGATGTCTTCTGCGGTGACTCAAGCATCTGGATGCGTCTTTTGGTCAGCCGACACTCCTGGAGGCAAGTGCGAAGCGGCCATTTGGCATTGGCCTGCCTGTATCGCTCATGGCACTGCGCCTCATGGGATTGGCGTCTGTGACGAATGCGATATCGGGAATTATTGCCGTGCTAACCTTTTTCCCGGCACGGCACTGATTGCCTTGATGATTCCAGGCATTTGGCCTTACCCATCTTGGAATAGGGGAAATTGATGTGTCTCTTCATTGCGATTGTTTAAGATGATCTTCTTGATTGTGTGAGATACCGGTGTTTGTTGGGGAGGGTGCTTTGCCATTTGTTTTGATTTCAATCTGATGGTTCCTTCATGAGGGGTATTTGAGAGTTGAAATGTAATCTCCTTGCAGGATATTTCTGGGAATGCTTAAATTTCACAATACCATGATTTATAAAAAATTTGGAATTCTTCTGGCCTTTGTTATTTTTTCGTCATATGGTAATTCTGGGACATTGCCATTGGTAGATTATATTTGGCATGATCCTTCTTATCCGCCTGAGTCGAATTCAGTCTATATCATCAACGGATATTTCGACAAGCCCGAAAAGGCTTGTAAGGCATTTGTGGAAAAGATGGGCGGCAGGGGGCTACCTGTAGCATTTACACACCAGTTTATAGATGTTGAGCCAAATACGCCAAATTTGGAATGCTACGCTACGGCTGTAGCCCCACCGGCGAGTGGAAAATATTCTTGGATCTTCTATGCGAAATTCATCCCCTACACCATAAAAATAGAAGGTCCGTCGAGCACTTCTGCGTTGCCAAGCCTGTCCGGCCCTGTTCGTCAGAGAATTAGCATCACACGAAATGATGGTACTGGAGTTCAAACTCAATTCTATCTTCAGTATAACAATCATTCCGCACCAGGAACCTCATTGACCGAGACTCTACAAACGGATGAAAACGGGGTATATGAGTTTCTGTACGTTCCTCCGTATTTCAAGGGGATAAGCTTCGATTTCAACGTGCGCTGTAATAAATGTGGAAACATGGATTACAAAAGTATTGCTGTGGCACCTGTCGAGCTTTCTCCGCAGATGTGCGCTCGTGAATGAAATGATTGGATGGGGAGGGGCCTCTATGTCTTGTTTCAAATATTTGCTTTCGGGAATCTCTTGTGCAAATTTCTTGCTGAAGAGATCTTTCAGTCAATCATTGATTTGCCTATTTTTCATTCTGGCAGCTGACTATTCTTTTTCTCAAAATGTTCCGGACTCTCCTCGAAATATCCAGTCCCACATGGATTGGATTGACCAGGGTGCGCAGCCGTTGTCGTTAGCGCATTATTTCAACAGCGGCGACGTTGATGGGCAAGCCGATGTCGGGATGGGCAAGGGCTGGAAGCATTCTTGGATTTCCCGGGTCAAATTGCCAACGAAGCAGGGGCCGGAATTTTCGTCCAGCGTATCGGTGCAGATGCCTGATGGAACATCCGTGCTGTTCTTCAAGGGCAATAGTCAGTCTTCTGCCTGGGTGGCCGCCTCTGGCACCGACCGGATTCAAGGCACCATGGGCGGTCAGTGGAAGTACTACCGTGCCAGTGATGACAGCTGGTGGCATTTCGACAACAAGGGCTGGCTCACGCGGATCGTGATGCGCAATGGCTGGGCGTATCAGGTAACCCAGACCGAGGGCAAGGTGGCGTCCGTATCCAACTCCTTCGGGCGGCAGTTGAACTTTCTCTATCGGACTGACGGGCGGCTGGATTCTGTCCAATTGCCTGATGGCAACTCTATCAACTACAGCTACAACGCCAACGGCAGCTTGAAGGCTGTCAAATTCAACGATGCACAGACTCGGGCCTATGCCTATGAAAGCACGTCATTTCCCGAATTGGTGACGGGTATTGCAGATTCGCAGGGAAATCAATTGATGGGCTTCTCCTACCAGGGAGATGGAACATTGACGGAAACCAGACGCGCCGGGGTGCAAGGTAGTTATGCTGTTTCCACTTCTGTCGCAGCCAGTCTCCCTGCAGGTGGTGCGATGCTTCCAGTAGGCACGCACGACCCAAATTGGTACAAGGCGTCGGTGACCACCACGGCTCCCAATGGCTCGGTACACACTCGACATTACGAAGGAACCGCCACCGGCGTGCGTGCGGTCAGCCAGAGCAACGCCCGGTTCGGGAATACATTCAAGGAAGAAATCAATCAGGACCTCTTGCCATCTTTCAAGGAAGATTTCATGGGCAACAGGACCAGCTACCAATGGGACACGCAGCGGCAGCGGCTCACCCAGGTAACGGCTGCTTCCAACCGTGCTGAAGCCCAGGTCACAAAGATCGCGTGGCACCCGACCCTATCACTGCCCACAAAAATCACAGAAGCGGGTCGCATCACCGATCTTGGTTATGACGCTGGCGGCAACCTGATCAGTTCTGTCGTCACGGACGTTGCAAGTGGCAAGGCGTACTCCAACACCTGGTCCTATAACGAGCAAGGATTGGTCGCCAGTCACACCGATGCCGCTGGCCGGTCTTCCTTCGGCTATGACGCCAAGGGCAACCTCAGCACGGTCACCGATCCGCAGGGCCGGGTCAGCCAGTACAGCCACGACGGCGCTGGGCGGGTGGTGACAGCCACCAATCCGGCGGGTCAGACTAGCACGTATGGATACAGCCCGAGGGGGCAACTGACGCGTTTTGGTGTGGCAGGTCTGGAGACAGCGCTGACCTACTTGCCCAATGGTCAATTGGACACCCTGCGTCTGGCCAGCGGCCATTCCATAACCTATCAGTACGACAATGCCCAGCGCGTCATTGGCTGGAGCGACAACCGTGGCAACTCTGCGCAGTACACCGTGGATCAATGGGACAACCGAACCAATGAAACCATCAGCTCCGGTGCTTCGCAGGTGGCCTTCCAGGTGCAGCGCTCCATCAACAACATCAATCGGGTGACCAGTGAAACGGTTGGTGGCGATCAGAGCGTCAGCCTGGCATATGACGCCAATGGCGACCTGACGGAAACCAGCAACGCGCTGAATCAACGCACCAGGTTTGCACTCGATGGTCTGCAGCGGCTGAACCGCGTCACCAATCCCCTCGATGCGGCCGCCAACCTCAGCTACAACGCCCTGAATGCCGTCACCACTGCCCAGGACTTCAAAGGCGTCACCACCACCTACACCCGAGACGCCCTGGGCAACGCCAAGGCCGAAGCCACCCCCGACGCCGGCAACATCACCGCTACCTATGACGCCCTGGGCCTGATCGCGACCGCCAAGGACGCCGCAGGCCGCACCCTCGCCGTGCAGCGCGACGCCCTGGGCCGCCCCACCCAGCTCCAATACGGCAGCACCGCCACCTCCACGCTGCGCTACGACCTGCCCGGCAACACCTACAACGGCCCCGGTGCCCCCAAGGCCAGCACGGGCTACCTCAGCGAGATCCAGGACCCCGGCGTCACCACCCAGTACCAGCGCGACATCCTGGGCCGGGTGCTGCGCAAGAGCCAGATCCTTGCCAATGGCGACACCAAGTCGCTGATCCACTCCTATGTACCCGCCGGGCAGGGCGGAGGCGGAGAACTGCAAAGCATCACCTACCCCAGCGGCAAGCAGGCCACCTACCTGTATGACAGCACAGGCCAGATCACGGGCCTGCAGTGGAACGGCCAGCCCCTGGTCACCGGCCTGGCCTGGAGCCCGCTGGGCCAGCCCACGGCCTGGCAATGGGCGGGCTTTGTGCAGCAGCCCGGCGCCACGGCAGCCCTGGCCGAGCAGCGCAGCTACAACACCGCAGGCCAACTGGCCAGCAGCAAGCTGCTGAACCTGACCTGGGATGCGGCAGGCCGCATCAGCCTCATCCAGCAGCAGCACATGCTGCCGGGCACGGCGGCGGCCCAGCAGGCCAAGCTGTCCAGCGCCTTCAGCTATGACGCCGTGGGACGCCTGACGGCCAGCGCGCACAGCGCGCCTGCAGGCCTCACGCTGCCCACAGGCTGGAGCCTTGCCGACACCATCGAGCTCAGCGCCTCCGGCTACGCCTGGGATGCCAACGGCAACCGCACCCAGGTGCACTACAGCAATGCCCTGGCATCGGGCACCTCCACGCTGCAGCGCAACTACCAGACGGCTGCGGGCACCAACCGCCTGCAAAGCTATGCCCAGACGCTGCAGCGCCCGGGCAGTGCGGTGCAGAACAGCAACGTGACCTTCAGCTACGACGCTGCGGGCGCCCTGGTCAAGAAGGGAGACAACTACCTGCACTACGGCGCAGATGGCCGCATCGCCAAGGCCGGCGAATACGCGGACGCTGCGGACGCAAGAGCCGTCAGCTACGTCTACAACGCCCTGGGCCAGCGCGTGCTCAAGAGCGATGCCCGGGGCGCAGGTCAACCGGCCACGCTGCAGACCCTGTATGCCGAAGACGGCATAGGCAGCACCGTGCTGGGCCAGTACGCCAACCAGCGCAGCGCCAATAGCGCAGCGCCAGCAGGCCAGAGCGACAGCACGGAAATCATCTACCTGCCCACGGCCAGCGGTCCCATGCCCATTGCGGCAGAGATCAACGGGCGCTTGTACGCCATCCACACGGACCACCTGAACACCCCCAGGCGCCTGACCAACCAGCAAGGGCAGGTGGCCTGGCAATGGCTGATCTCAGGGTTTGGCGAAGTGCGGCCCACCACGGGCGACCGTGGCTACGGCCAGACCGTCAGCGGCCCCAGCTATGCGCAGGCGGTGAAGTTCGACCTGCGGTATCCCGGTCAGGTGTTTGATGAAGAGACGGGGCTGTCGTACAACCTGCACAGGTACTACGATGCGGCGACGGGGAGATACATCCAGGCGGACCCGATCGGGTTGGAGGGTGGGTGGAATCGGTTTGGGTATGTGGGTGGTAACCCGCTGAATTACATTGATCCTGAAGGATTGGTGTTCCTTGACCTAACGACGTTTGAAGGTGCAAAGCGCAAAACCACTCTCGATCAAGCTGTGCAGGCAGGCGCATGGACTAGGCTTGTTACTATGCCGGCAATTGGTACGGGATTAAGTCCTTCAGCGATGGGGTTGTTTGGCTCAGCGACTATCCCTGCGTGCTCATCTGCCGCGAATTGGTACATGCTTGGGTCAGAAGCTGATACGACATTTTTGAATTTAACTTTTCGAGAGAAAATGCTTTACGAAGTTGGTCAGAAGACTACTGCCTCGTATGCAAGATATGCAAAACTTTCTCCCGTTGAGCGAGGGGCAGCGATGGTTAGCGAGCTTGGCTGGTGGCGTGCTCTTGTCCCTGAGGTGGGAGGATTAAGCTTGGGTATTGGTTCCACGTTTGGAACAGGTCCAACGCCTTGGCTAAGATGGCTTCTGCCAAAGGCTTTAGGAGGTGCGGGCCTTGGAGCAGCGCTATCTGGTGATGCTGAGCAATGCTCTTGTGGAAGATAGAAAAAAATGACAGTTTTCACGTTAATTTATGGGTTAATTTATTTCGGAATCTGGCTGTTTGTCTATAACTTGTTGAAAAATCATTTATCAGGTTGGATTGCTGGATTTGCGGGGGTGGTTGTGGTGCTCTTGTTTCGATATTTCTTGATTTGGAGCGGAGAAGTTTCAATGCGCCGCCACCAAAGAAAGAAGGGAATTGAAGAAATGAAGAAAAATATTTCTTCAAGGGAAGATGTCTAATTGAATGGCGCGCATAGCTTCTTTGGGACATCGGCTGTGCGTGTCAATTTTTCACTCTGAAAATTATGCAGCGACTAATAATTCTCATTGCGGAAAAGATCAACGGCCGGCTGTACGCCATCCACACGGACCATCTGAACACCCCAGGCGCCTGACCAACCAGCAGGGCACGGCCAACGGCCCCATGCCCATCGCGGCAGATGGTTAACGGTCGCCTGTATGCCTTTCACATGGAGCACCTGAATGCCCCCAGCGTCTGAGAAAATTAAGGGAGATAATATGCTTTGCTCATTGATGAGCTTGATAAGATCAATTGCTTGCGTGATCTTTTTTTTAAGTGGAGGTTTGGCGAATGCAGTTTTGCCGTATAAGCTGCAATATGGTCCTGCAGTTTGGAGCGGAGGACCTTGGGATATGCCTTGGCTTGATTCTGCCGAGGAAGCCTGTGATGTTGGATTTTCCGCTCGAGCAGAGATTTGGCAATCGCCATGGAGTGTCATCAAATCGACGCCATACATTAAATATGATCCCCAGGGTTTTGCCAATGAATGCAAAATTACCCGCCTAAGGGATGGTCAAGGCGACTGGGGGAATCAAGATTTTGGCCTGAACCACAGAAGAACTGTTTGCCCAGCAAACAGTTCTTCCGCGTCTGGCGGGTGCAACTGCGATTCAGGTTATCGCGAGGATATAATTTTAGGTGTTTGTCAGCCAATCGATGTAATTACTGACGAATATGCTGCTTGCAGCCGTAGTAATTTTGGAGAAACGGCGCAAGATGGTTTTAGGATTGGCCAGCCAATTCTTCCTGCGACGAGGGAGAAGTATCGATCTGAGGTTGATTGGCGTGACGGAGGCGCAGCTCCTTTGTCCATGGTGCGGACATATCGGAGTAGCTGGGGTCAGGATGCACCGAGGATGAATTCTGGATTGGGTCGTGTCTGGAGTCATGGCCATTCAATTTATTTGAAAACAAAAATATCTCCTTCCGAATCAAAATTGACGGTGTATTTTCCAGAGGGGGGAGTACGAACGTTCTCAAAATCTGGTGCCTCACAGAATTGGATTGCTGATGGCGGTATTGATGAATTGACGCAGGAAATTGATGGGTGGGTTTACAGAAAATCTAATAGTAATTTAATCTTGTTCTTCTCTTTGGATGGAATATTGCGTAAAAGGGTGGAGCAAGGAAGTTTTGTTTTAAATTATTTTTATGATGAGAAATATCGCCTGGATAAAGTTGAAAACAATTTTGGCAGATCGTTGCGGTTTTCTTATAACGAATCCGATCAGTTGATTCTGGCCTTGCTGCCTGATGGTCGTAAAATAAATTACGTTTATGATGGCAGCGGTCGTTTGATTGGGGTGAATTATCCAGATGGCCAGAGTCGTGGATTCCTATATGAGAAAGCCGGTTTTCCTCAGGCATTGACTGGTATCGTTGATGAGGCAGGAGTACGGTGGGGAACGTTCGACTACGATGACCAAGGCCGAGCCATAAGCACTGAACTGGCCGGTTCTGTGGAGCGCTATCAGGTCAGCTATCCTTCCACCAATACTGCAAGCGTGCGCGATCCGTTGGGAACCACGCGAAACTATGTTTACTCTGTAGTTGCCGGCCGATTGGCGGTAACGAGCGGATCCTTACCATCAGGATTCGGCGGCGCTGATGCTGCGCTTCGTGTACAGGACAGTAATGGCCTGATCACTAGCGAGAAAGATTTCAAAGGCATAACGACTGCGACAACATGGGATGCGGCTCGCAGGCTTACCACTTCAATCATCAGGGCATCAGGTTCCCCTGAGGCGCAGGCACGTACCATCCATTGGCATGAAAGCCTCAATCTCCCAGTCATGATCAAGGAGGCTGGCAGAGTTTCGAGTTATACCTATGATAGCCAGGGGCGCGTGCTGTCTGAGTCTGTCTCGGATTCCGATATTTCTCCTGGTGTCAATCGAACAAGAAAATGGACCTATACTCCCCAAGGTTTGCCAGCTTCTATTCAGGATGCGAATGGAGGAGTCACATCATATTCCTATGATTTACGCGGAAATATGGTGACCGCGACCAATGCGCAGGGACATGTGACAGATTACAGTTATGACGATGCCAATCGCATGGTAACGCTTAGCCGTCCCAATGGATTAGTGTCCTCCTATACCTATGATCCTCATGATCAGATAATTTCCGAGAGTGTGAATGATGGGTTGGGGAATGCATTGGTTACCCAATGGGGTTACAAGCCCTATCGCAGTTTGGAGTCCATCCGCCTACCAAGCGGCAAGAAGCTGGAATATTCCTATGATGCGGCACATCGTGTCATAGGCTGGAGCAGCAACCAGGGTTCTGCCGGTTTATATGTATTGGACGCAGCAGGTAATCGCATTGCCGAAACCATCAAGGATGGTGCAACCAATGTGGCTTACCAAGTGCAACGGTCCATCAATGCCGTCAACAGGGTTGGCAGCGAGATCGTGGGTGAGGTGCAGAGCGTCGGTTTGACCTATGACGCGAACGGCGACTTGGCCACGGCCCGCAACGGCCTGGGGCAGACCACCACGCTGGATGTTGATGGCCTGCGCCGCCTCACCAAAATCACCGACCCTCTCAACGCCAGCGCATCGCTGTCATACAACGCCCTGAACGCCGTCACCACCGCCCAGGACTTCAAAGGCGTTACCACTACCTACACCCGCGACGCCCTGGGCAATGCCAAGGCCGAAGCCACCCCCGACGCCGGCAACAGCACCGCTACCTACGACGCCCTGGGCCTGATCGCCACCGCCAAGGACGCCGCAGGTCGCACCCTCGCCGTGCAGCGCGACGCCCTGGGCCGTCCCACCCAACTCCAGTACGGCAGCACCGCCACCTCCACGCTGCGCTACGACCTGCCCGGCACCACCTACAACGGCCCCGGTGCCCCCAAGGCCAGCACGGGCCACCTCAGCGAGATCCAGGACCCCGGCGTCACCACCCAGTACCAGCGCGACATCCTGGGCCGGGTGCTGCGCAAGAGCCAGATCCTTGCCAATGGCGACACCAAGTCGCTGATCCACTCCTATGTACCTGCCGGGCAGGGCGGAGGCGGAGAACTGCAAAGCATCACCTACCCCAGCGGCAGGCAGGCCACCTACCTGTATGACAGCACAGGTCAGATCACGGGCCTGCAGTGGAACGGCCAGCCCCTGGTCACCGGCCTGACCTGGAGCCCGCTGGGCCAGCCCACGGCCTGGCAATGGACGGGCTTTGCGCAGCAGCCCGGCGCCACGGCCACCCTGGCCGAGCAGCGCAGCTACAACACGGCAGGCCAACTGGCCAGCAGCCAGTTGCTGAACCTGACCTGGGATGCGGCAGGCCGCATCAGCCTCATCCAGCAGCAGCACATGCTGCCGGGCACGGCGGCGGCCCAGCAGGCCAAACTGTCCAGCGCCTTCAGCTACGACGCCGTGGGGCGCCTGACGGCCAGCGCGCATAGCGCGCCTGCGGGCCTCACCCTGCCCACGGGCTGGAGCCTGGCTAACACCATCGAGCTGAGCGCCTCCGGCTACGCCTGGGACGCCAACGGCAACCGCACCCAGGTGCACTACAGCAATGCCCTGGCATCGGGCACCTCCACGCTGCAGCGCAACTACCAGACTGCAGCGGGCACCAACCGCCTGCAAAGCTATGCCCAGACGCTGCAGCGCCCGGGCAGCGCGGCGCAGAACAGCAACGTGACCTTCAGCTACGACGCTGCGGGCGCCCTGGTCAAGAAGGGAGACAACCACCTGCACTATGGCGCAGATGGTCGCATCGCCAAGGCCGGCGAATACGCAGACGCTGCCGATGCACGGGCCGTCAGCTACGTCTACAACGCCCTGGGCCAGCGCGTGCTCAAGAGCGATGCGCGGGGCGCAGGTCAACCGGCCACGCTGCAGACCCTGTATGCCGAAGACGGCATAGGCAGCACCGTGCTGGGCCAGTACGCCAACCAGCGCAGCACCAACAGCGCAGCCCCGGCAGGCCAGAGCGACAGCACGGAAATCATCTACCTGCCCACGGCCAGCGGCCCCATGCCCATTGCGGCAGAGATCAACGGACGTCTTTACGCCATCCACACGGACCACCTGAACACCCCAAGGCGCCTGACCAACCAGCAGGGGCAGGTGGCCTGGCAATGGCTGATCTCGGGGTTCGGCGAAGTGCGGCCCACCACGGGCGACCGTGGCTACGGCCAGATGGTCAGCGGCCCCAGCTATGCACAGGCGGTGAAGTTCGATCTGCGGTATCCGGGGCAGGTGTTTGATGAAGAGACGGGGCTGTCGTACAACCTGCACAGGTACTACGATGCGGCGACGGGTCGGTATATCCAGGCGGACCCGAACGGGTTGGCTGGAGGATGGAATCGGTTTGGGTATGTAGCCAACAACCCGCTCAACGATGTGGACCCGCAAGGCCTGCACCCCGTGCTGGGAAGAATACAAGGCCTGTACTACCGGTACGGTCCGGCGATCACGGAGTTCATTGCCGGGGCGTCTGGAGTCAACGGGGCGTTGGCATCGCCTGCGGCGATCAGCCCGCTGGTGGCGCAGATTCCGACGGGTGTCTCGAGGATGCTGCCGATTGCGCGGGGGATCTCTGAGGGGGTGGAGTCGGGGGCGTTTTGTGCGGCAGGTGGCAGAACTTTTAGTTCTTCTGATCCTTTGGTTGGTGAATTGGCAACCAAGATCGATGCCATATACCCAGGCCATGTTGTTGGTGTCAATGTGCCAGTTTTTAATTCGTCGGGGAAATTGGTGACCGATGCTGATATATTATTGAGAAATGCAATTATTCAAGTTAAATCGGGAGGCGGAAAGGGTATGACTGATCAGCTTCAAAGAACGGAAAGGGCAACAGGTCTTCCTACTATTGGATATGGTCCTGATTTAAAACCGTCAATCCTTCGCGGCTGTTTTTCGACCAACTGCGAAACCACACTTCTGAATATCATTAGACCATGAATACATTAATTTTCTATATTGACCGCCATAGCGTGTGGAGGCCGCAAGACTGGATTGTTTCCCTTGGTGGTGGGAACGTTTTTAATAATCAATTTACTCTTGAATTCGACGGTGAATTAATCTCCGTGATACCGTCTGCTCAAGTGCTTTGTGAGTTGGAAGAAGAGGAATTGATTAGATTGCATGAGATAGTTGCAGAGCCAAACGCATTTATTGTTGAATGGAGAGGTGATGGGTTGATTGAAAAATTTATTGAATCAATACCAAATACCACTTCGGTCGCAGTAGATAATGATCATGGGTTAATAGTTTCTGTTCATGATGTTAGGGGTATGCCTTTAAATTCATGGATTCATTGAAAATTTTTGAATTAATTTGGGTGCTTTTTAATTAAGTGCCAATGTGCCCCGTAGGGGCAGGTGGCCTGGCGATGGCCGATCTCGGGGGGGCGAGGTGCGTCCCACCACGGGCGACCGTGGCTACGGCCAGACCGTCAGCGGCCCCAGCTATGCGCAGGCGGTGAAGTTCGACCTGCGGTATCCGGGCCAAGTGTTTGATGAAGAGACGGGGCTGTTGTATAACCTGCACCGGTACTACGATGCGGCTATGGGGCGGTATGTGCAGGCGGCCCCGATCTATATGAATCCTGGAACTGGGGAAGTGTTTTATTACTTGGATTATAAAGCTATATTTAATAATTATTCTGGAGCATTAAAATGAAGGTTCAATGTATTAAATTGCTCGACACTGAGGGAAATGAGGTTTTGTCCTCGCCTTGGTTGAAGCTAAACTCTGTTTATCAGGTTTTGTCAATTTTTATTGATCCGCATGGTCGACGTAGTTTTAATATTGTAACTTCTGAGAATAATGGAGGACGTCCTATATTTGGTAGTTATCAAGCAGAGTGCTTTAAGATTATTAGCACTGTTGTTCCAACAAATTGGACTGTATGGATTCATGAGAGCTCTGCTATAGGAATTTCGCCAAAGGCCTGGCAAGAGGCTGGATTTCTTGATTCTCTTTTAGAGCAAGAACAATTTGCATGGGATATTTTCGAGCAAGAACGCCGCTTAATAATGTCTGAAGAGCCTTAGCAGAGGCGGTGTGATGCTGGGCCAGCAAGTTACCCGCACAGCGTTGACAGAATAGCCCCCGGCCAGTGGTCCCATGCCCATTGCGGCAGAAATCAACGGCCGCCTATACGCCATCCACACGGACCACCTGAACACCCCCAGGCGCCTGACCAACCAGCAGGGGCAGGTGGCCTGGCAGTGGCTGATCTCAGGGTTTGGGGAAGTGCGTCCCACCACGGGCGACCGTGGCTACGGCCGAATCGTCAGCGGCCCCAGCTATGCGCAGGCGGTGAAGTTCGACCTGCGGTATCCGAGCTTCGACCGTTACAACAACTATCGTGCCTTGCCAAAAACGACCAGCACAACCGCTGCCCTCGTTTCGACTTGGGCAATGGTGTTCTTCATCATGCGGATGGCAGTGTCTTCATTGAAGCCTCCAGATCCGCAACCGATCAGGGGAAAGGCTACGGATTTGAAGCCGTGATCGTTGACGAGTTGAAGGGCCGACTGTGTGGACTTCTCAATGGAGAGTTGTGACGCCCTCCAAAGAAGATTGATACCCGCCACATGGATGATGCCTTTGAAAGGCAGTCTGCCGGCAGATGTCAGGACGGCATCGCCCAGAGGAATTGGGCCGGCCCGCGCAACCTCCAGGAATGGCTGCAGTCCACCCTTGCGCTTGATTGCGCTGGACACGCCTTGGGGGATCAACAGCCACCAGGGAATGATGTTTCTATTCCATGAGTTGACGATGACCTCAACGTCCTGGTCCAGAAGGTCGCCGTTGACTATGCGGATATTCATGGAGTGAGGGGCGATGCTCGCAGGTGGGGAAACTGCACAGTATCTCGCGCCTCGCGTCACCCCAACGCTCACTTGTCTTGAGCCACCGCATGCCCTTTCTCCAGTCTGGCCACGGCCTCGCGGTAGGCGGGGCTGGCGCGCAACTGCTGGTAACGCTCCAGGCCGCGCTGGTATTCGGTGGAGCGGACATCGATCTCGCGGTCCGAGACATAGGTGAGTCCGGCGCGGTGCCACATTTCCAGGTCGGCCAGCACCTGGGCGCGGCTGAGGTCGGTGGGGGCAGCAGTGGACGAGGGCGTGGCTTCCTGGGCGAGGGCGGTGCCGGCCAGGCCCAGGCTGAGGACGGCCAGTGCGATGAAGCGGGTGAAGTGGGAAGTGCGCATGGGGAACCTTTCAGGTGAAGCGAAGTGATGAGGGCTTCATGGTCCCGCTGCCGCCCTAGCCGGCACAGCCGTTTGCGACGCACTGCAGCATGGCGGGAGCCAATGGCCGTTGGGTTTCGTGAAATGTCAGGAGGGCAGGCGCGGCCGTCCGAGGAGCGCCGCCAGCCATGGAAATGGGTTGAGCGGCGCTTGTGGGGCGCTTGTGCGGCAGATTATTTCAAGTTGATCGAATAAATCGGCATAAACGTCCGTGAAATGGCTGGTGAAAGCATGAATCGGCAGCAAATTCCAGCTGCGCAGGCCGACAATCGCCGCTCTCCATGTCTTCATCCATTCCACTTTCCCCCGCTGCCGTTTCGGCAGATTCCGTCTCCCGCAGTTCCGAGGCCTTTCGTGGCTTCAGGGATGCGATTCCCGTGATGCTGGGTTTCGTGCCCTTTGCCCTGGTGCTGGGCGCCCAGGCCGTGCAAAAGGGGCTTGCACCGCTGGAAGTTCCTCTCATGACCGGGATGAACTTCGGCGGCGGCTCGGAGTTCACGGCCATACGGCTGTGGACCTCGCCGCCGCATGTGCTGCTGATCGTCGCCATGTCATTTCTGGTCAATTGCCGGCACATCCTGATGGGTGCGGCGCTGGCGCCCTATCTGCGCCATCTGCCCAGGCGCCGTGCGCTGCCGGCCCTGTTCTTCATGTGCGACGAAAGCTGGGCGTTGGCCCTGGCAGACGCCCAGCGCAGTGCCGCGCGGCGCGTGAGCCTGCCTTACTACATGGGCGTGTCGGCAGGCCTGTACATGGCCTGGGTGTCGTGCACGGCGGCCGGTGCCTTTCTGGGGCCGCGCTTTGGCGACCTGGAGCAGTACGGCTTCGACATGGCGTTCACCGCCGTGTTTCTGGTGCTGCTGCGCGGCATGTGGAAGGGCGTCAGGCCTTGCCGGCCCTGGCTGGTGAGCCTGGTGACGGCGGCTGTGGTCTACAAGCTGGTGCCTGGCGCCTGGTATGTGGCGGCCGGCGCTGTTTCGGGCCTGATCTGCGCGGCCTTGCTGGCGCCCAGGAGCTGAGCGATGGAAGCCACAACCTTGCTGACGCTGGTGCTCATGGCGTGCAGCACGTATTTCACGCGGGTGATCGGCTACCTGCTGCTGCGCGGGCGCACGCTGAGCCCGCGCATGCAGTACGTGATGGAAAGCCTGCCGGGCTGCGTGCTGATCTCGGTGATTGCCCCGGCGTTTGTGTCCGAGCGTCCGGCCGATCTGCTGGCCCTGGTGGTGACGCTGGTGGCGGCCAGCCGGCTGCCCATTCTGCCGACGGTGCTGATCGGCATTGCGTCGGCGGGTGCGCTGCGGCACTGGCTGGGGTGATGGCGGGTGGGGCGGGGCGTTTTGGGCCTTCAGTTCGCCCGCCAGTGGTCGATGTAGGGGGCATGCAAGTCTCATCCTCCACCTCGGCTTCCGCCTCGGGAGCCGCTTCATCCTCCGGCGGCAATGACATCGCTGCGTTGCAGCGCAAGCTCAAGGAGCTGCAGCAGGCGCTCAAGGAAGTGGCCTCCGAGAACATCGACGCCAAGGCCAAGCAACAGAAGTCCAAGCTGCTGCAGACGCAGATCATGATGGTGCAAAACCAGATCGAGGCGCTGATGCGCGCCAGGCAGCAGGCCCAGCTCGACAAGCAGCGCGAGCAGCAGCAGGCCGCCGAGGCGCCATCGCAATCCCCATCGAAGGGCGGCAAGGCGCCCGGGCTGGGCGGCGTGGTCGACGTCTACGTCTGATCCAGTGAGATGGCCCGTGTTTTCACGGGCCGTTTTTCAAGGCATTCAATGTAACTTACATGAAATGCTGTTCGAACTTTAAGAGGGTTGGCTCTGCAACACGGATGGGGAAGGGGGCTTGCCTGCGGGGCGGTAGCCGCGAGCGTCGCAACTCCTATGGAACTTATTGATTTTTGACTCTCAAGAAACCGGCGGTTGCTACCGATAAGGCAAGCAATGTGACTGCCGGGATGCGATAGCGATGGCCTATACCGATGGCGTCACGGGGACAGAGGGATCTGCGATGAAAAAACTCGGCGATGTGCGTATCGGTACCCGGCTTACCGGTGTTTTTCTTGTTCTGCTGATCTGCCTGATGGCCGTGGGCGCCGTCGGCGCAAGGGCGCTGGGCCATGTGTTCTCGGGCACGCAGACCATGTACCAGGACCGCGTGGTTCCGCTCAAGCAGCTCAAGCAGATTGCGGACGCCTACGCCGTCAACGTCATAGATACGGTCAACAAGGCGAATGCCGGCCTGATCACGGCGCAGGAGGCAGCGGCGAGCATTTCCGGCACGCTGCCCGCGATCGACGCGGCCTGGCGCAGCTATTCGTCCACACAGCTGACCTCGCAGGAGGCCGTGCTGGCCAGCCAGGCGCAGGCGCTGTTCGCACCTGCCAACCAGAGCATCGACCGGCTGCTGCAGCGGCTCAAGACGCTGGATGGAAAAAGGGCCGGCAGCTTGGACGAGTTCGATGGCGCGCTGTATGCCAGCGTAGACCCCATCAGCGCCAAGATCGGCGAACTGGTGGAGCTGCAGCTCAAGGCATCCGAGGATGTGTATGCGGACTCCCGCCAGGTTCTGGCGCAGTCGCAGATGCTGATCTACGGCTTTGTCGCGGCCGCTGTCATCCTCGCCGTGGCGCTGGGCTATGTGGTCACGCGCTCAATCACCGTTCCCCTGAAGTCCGCCGTGGAGGTGGCCCGGCACATCGAGCAGGGCGATCTGGCTTCCGAGATCCAGGCCACGGGGCGCGACGAAGTCGGCGACCTGCTGCGCTCCATGAGCGCCATGCGCGAATCGCTGGCCAGCATCGTTGGCGATGTGCGGCGCGGGGTGGAGTCGGTGACCACGGCATCCAGCCAGATCGCCGCAGGCAACCAGGACCTGAGCAGCCGCACCGAACACCAGGCCTCCAGCCTTCAGGAGACGGCGGCCTCCATGGAGCAGCTGGCAGGCAATGTGGGCCAGAGTTCGGAGAATGCGCGGCAGGCCAGCGCCCTGGCCGTGCGCGCCAAGGAGGTGGCGGGCGTGGGCGGCGGCGCTGTCGCCAGGGTCGTGGGCACCATGGACGAAATCTCGGCCAGCAGCGGAAAGATTGCCGAGATCACGGGCGTCATCGATTCCATCGCCTTCCAGACGAATATCCTGGCGCTCAACGCAGCGGTGGAGGCCGCGCGGGCGGGCGAGCAGGGCAGGGGGTTTGCCGTGGTGGCCGGAGAAGTGCGCTCCCTGGCCCAACGCAGCGCCGCAGCGGCGCGTGAAATCAAGGCGCTGATCACGGCCTCCACCGAGACGGTGCGAATGGGCGGCAACCAGGTCCGGGAAGCCGGCAAGGCCATGGACGCCATCGAATCCCAGGTGCGCGAGGTGGCGTCGTTGATTGAGGCCATCTCGGCCGCCAGCGTGGAGCAAAGCGGCGGCCTGGGACAGATCAGCGAGGCGGTCTCCCAGATGGACCAGGTCACGCAGCAAAACGCTGCCCTGGTGGAAGAGTCTGCCGCCGCAGCTGCCAGCCTGGAGCGACAGGCCCGCGTGCTGGCCCAGGCGGTGGCCACGTTCAGGATCAGCGAGTTCAAGGAGATCGGCATGGCGCCCGCCGGCAGGGCATTGGCCGCTGCCTGAAGCGGGCAAGGCAAGAGCGCGGACAGGGCGCTCTTGCCTTCCTTCTTATCAATTCAATGTAACTTACATAAATCAATTTTCAAATCAGAGGTAAGGAAAGCCGCCGTTTTCCGGCGGCGGCTTGTCAAGGGCTGGGGGTCACCCCGCGCTGTTGCGGCCTTGCCAGCGCTCGGCGGGCTTGGTGTACATGGCGGCAATCTGCGATTCAAACCGCGCCATGAGGTTGTTGCGCTTGAGCTTGAGGGTGGGCGTCATCAGCCCGTTCTCAATGGTCCAGGGCTCCAGTTCCAGGTGCACGGCACGGGGGACCGCATAGCGGGCAAAGCTGGCCACCTGTTTCTCGATGCGGGCCAGCGCTTCACGCTCGGCGGCGGCGTGGTTCAGGCTCTTGGGATCTTCGGGATCCAGGCCCAGGCGCTGGGCCATGGCCTGCCATTCACCACGCTCGATGACGGCCACGGCGGCGATGAAGGGGCGGTCTTCGCCCACGACAAAGACCTGGGTGAAGAACGGGTCGCCGGTGATGGCCAGCTCCAGGTCGGCCGGTGGAATCTTCTCGCCGGTGGAGGTGACGATGATTTCCTTGATGCGGCCCTGGATGCGCACGCGCCCATCCTCGATCACGGCCTGGTCGCCGGTGCGCAGCCAGCCGTCGTCTGTGAAGGTCTTGGCGGTGTCTTCGGGGCGTTGCCAGTAGCCCCGCATCACGCAGGGCCCGCGCACCTGCAGTTCCCGATTCTCGCCAATGCGCACTTCCACGCCCGGCAGGGCGCGGCCCACGGTGGCCGGGTGGTTGTCCTCCAGCGTGTTGGCGCAGACCACGGGCGAGGTCTCGGTCATTCCGTAGCCCTGGATCAGCGGCAGGCCCAGGCCGAGAAAACAGCGCGCAATCGTGGGCGACAGCGGCGCGCCACCGCTCACGGCCACGCGCACACGCCCGCCAAACTGGGCCAGCAGCGGCTTGGCCACCAGATGGTTGAGCACGGGCCAGGGCAGCCATTGCATCCAGCCCGGCACGTCGGGCTGGGGCGCCTGCGCATCGGCAATGCCTTGTATTTCACAAAAGCGTTGCCAGCCCCTGGCCTGGGCCAGTTCGAACAGCTGGGCCTTGAGCGGGGCACGGGCCAGCGCCTCCATGACCTTGGCGTGCAAGCGCTCGTAGATGCGCGGCACGGAGACCAGCACCGTGGGACGCTGGGTCTTGAGATCCTCGGCCAGCTGGGCCACGGAGCGCGCATAGGCCACGCAGGCGCCCACGGCCATCGCCAGGTAGTAGCCTGCCGTGCGCTCGAAGGTGTGCGACAGCGGCAGGAAGGACAGGAAAACATCATCGCTGCGCGGCAGCAGCCGCTGCATCACGGCCTGTACGTTGGAGACCACGTTGCGGTGCGTGAGCATCACGCCCTTGGGCTTGCCCGTGGTGCCCGAGGTGTAGACGACGGCGGCCAGGTCCTCGGCAGAGGGAGGCGGGGGCAGGGGGACTGCGCCGCCTTCATCCAGCCATTGGGCCAGCGGTTGCACGCGGATCTGCCGCAGGGCCTCCAGGACGGCGGCATCGCCTTCGGTGTCAGGCTCTGCGGCCCGGGAAGCCGGCTTGGCCGATGCCACGACCACCTTGCGCAGCGCGGGCAGGGCCTGGCCCGTGGCGCAGATCTTGTCCCAGGTGGATTGCTGTGCCACGAACAGCATGGACACCTGGGCATTGGCCAGGATGTAGGCAATGCTGCCTGCGTTGTCTATGGAATGCAGGGGCACCGGCACATGGCCGCAGCGCAGGCTGGCCAGGTCGATGGACATGGCATCCAGCCCGTTGGGCAAAAGAATGGCAATGCGCGAGCCCGGTGCCAGTTCCTGCGCGGCCAGGGCCTGCGCCCACAGGGCCACGCGCTCGCCGGTCTGCGCCCAGTTCAGGGACTTCCAGCTGCGCGCATCCTCGTCATAGGCCCGATAGGCCTCGCCTGCGGGCGTCTGCTGCACGCGCAGGGCCAGCATTTCCACCAGGGTGGCGGCCGTGGCCATGCTGGCATCGGCTGGCAGGCTCATGGCCAGGGAAGGGGCGCGGGCTGGATCTTGGATGCTCATGCGAAGAGGTGCGGACCGAAGTGGATGGTGCCGCTGATGATAGCTGCCGGTTGCCGCAGGCCCCGGCGTCAGCTTCGGACATGTGCGGAGTTGGCGGCGAGGTTTATGCTGCACTGCAGCGTTCTCGGGCGATGCGCCTGAAGCGAACCAGGAGCCGCATGCCCGCCTACGTCGCCACTGTTGCCCAGCCAGCCAGGGTTCAGATGAACCCGAGTTCAGGACGCTGCAGCCAGACCGTTCCTGAAGTGCTGACGCATGGCCTGCGCGGCGGCCGCGCCATCGCGGCGCAACAGGGCCTGCATGACGGTCTCGTGCTCGGCCAGCGAATCCTCGATGCGGCCCTGCTTGAACAGCGACTTGTGGCGGTTGAGCTTCATGACCTTGCGCAGGTCGGCCACCAGCTGGTTGCGCCAGCGGTTGTCGGCGATCTGCAGCAGCTGCATGTGAAAGCTCTCGTTGAGCTCGAAGAAGCGGTCTGCATCGCGCATCTGCGCCTTGAGTTCCTCATGGGTCTGCTGCAGGGCGGCAAGTTCCTCATCGCTGCCCGATTCGGCCACGACCTGCACGGCATCGGATTCCAGCAGGCTCAGCAGGTGATAGACATCGGCAATGTCCTTGGACGATACCTCGGTCACATAGGCGCCGCGGCGCACCTTCATGGTGACCAGGCCCTCGGCGGCCAGCACCTTCAGGGCCTCGCGCAGCGGGGTGCGGCTGATGCCGTATTCCTCGGCAATCTTCAGTTCGTCGATCCAGTCACCAGGCGCCAGTTCGTGCGCGAAGATGCGCAGGCGCAGCTTCTCTGCCACCTGTTCGTAGAGCGCGCGGGGAGTGAGGGTGTTTGTCGACATGTGGCCCGGATTGTATCGGCAAAGATATTTTGAATGAATAATTATGAATGATGTAAACTGCGGCAGCTCTGGGGCATGCCCTCAAGGGCACCTGTCATTCACGAGCCTGAGAACATGAGACAAGACCATCCGACAGCGCAGAACGGCCAGGAATTCGCAACTGCCGACCTGCAGAAATGGGCCCAGGCGGCCGCCAAGGCCGCTCCAGGGGGCGACATCCAGGCCCTGCACTGGACCACGCCCGACGGCATCGACGTCAAGCCGCTATACACGGCGGCCGACACGGCGGATCTGCCCCATACGGATAGCCTGCCAGGCTTCGAGCCCTACATCCGCGGCCCCCAGGCCACCATGTACGCGGGCCGGCCCTGGACCATTCGCCAGTACGCGGGCTTTTCCACGGCCGAGGAATCCAATGCCTTCTACCGCAAGGCGCTGGCCGCCGGCGGGCAGGGCGTGTCGGTGGCTTTCGACCTGGCCACGCACCGGGGCTACGACAGCGACCATCCGCGTGTGACGGGCGACGTGGGCAAGGCCGGCGTGGCCATCGATTCGGTCGAGGACATGAAGGTGCTGTTCGACCAGATCCCGCTGGACAAGATCAGCGTGTCCATGACCATGAACGGCGCCGTGCTGCCCGTGCTGGCCGGCTACGTGGTGGCGGCCGAGGAGCAGGGCGTGGCCCAGGACCAGCTGTCGGGGACCATACAGAACGACATCCTCAAGGAGTTCATGGTCCGCAACACCTATATCTACCCGCCCCAGCCGTCGATGCGCATCATCGGCGACATCATCGAGTACACGAGCCGGAACATGCCCAAGTTCAACTCGATCTCGATCTCGGGCTATCACATGCAGGAGGCGGGCGCCAACCAGGCGCTGGAACTGGCCTTCACGCTGGCCGACGGCAAGGAGTACGTGAAGACCGCCACGGCCAAGGGCATGGATGTGGACGATTTCGCGGGCCGGCTGTCCTTCTTCTGGGCCATCGGCATGAATTTCTACCTGGAAATCGCCAAGATGCGCGCGGCCCGCCTGCTGTGGTGCCGCATCATGAAGGGTTTCGGCGCCAAGAAGGCCAAGAGCCTGATGCTGCGCACGCACTGCCAGACTTCGGGCTGGTCGCTGACCGAGCAGGACCCCTACAACAACGTGGTGCGCACCACCATCGAGGCCATGGCCGCCGTCTTCGGCGGCACGCAGAGCCTGCACACCAACAGCTTTGACGAAGCCATCGCGCTGCCCACCGAGTTCTCGGCCCGCATTGCGCGCAACACGCAGCTGATCATCCAGGAAGAGACCCACATCACCAATGTGATCGACCCCTGGGCCGGCAGCTACATGATGGAAAAGCTGACCCAGGACATGGCCGACGCCGCCTGGAAGATCATCGAGGAGGTCGAGGCCATGGGCGGCATGACCGCCGCCGTGGATTCGGGCTGGGCCAAGCTCAAGATCGAGGCCGCCGCCGCCGAGAAGCAGGCGCGCATCGACTCGGGCAAGGATGTCATCGTCGGCGTCAACAAGTACAAGCTGGCCAAGGAAGACGCCATCGACATCCTCGAGGTGGACAACGTCAAGGTGCGCGACAGCCAGATCGCGCGCCTGAACCAGATCAAGGCCAGCCGCGATGCCGCCAAGGTCGAGGCCGCCCTTCAGGCCCTGACCCAGGCCGCCGAAAGCGGCGAGGGCAACCTGCTGGACCTGTCCATCCAGGCCGTGCGCCTGCGCGCCACGGTGGGCGAGGTCTCGGATGCACTGGAGAAGGTTTTCGGGCGCCACCGCGCCGATACGCAAAAGGTGACCGGCGTGTATGCAGCAGCCTACGACTCGGCCGAAGGCTGGGAAAAGCTCAAGGGCGAAATCGACGCATCGTCCGAGCAATTGGGCCGCCGCCCGCGCGTGATGATCGCCAAGCTGGGCCAGGACGGCCATGACCGCGGCGCCAAGGTGGTGGCCACGGCCTTTGCCGACCTGGGCTTCGACGTGGACATGGGCCCGCTGTTCCAGACGCCCGAGGAATGCGCGCGCCAGGCCATCGAGAACGACGTGCACGCCGTGGGCGTGTCCACGCTGGCGGCAGGCCACAAGACCCTGGTGCCGGCCATCATCGAGGAACTGCGCCGCCAGGGCGCGGACGACATCATCGTCTTCGTGGGCGGCGTGATTCCCGCGCAGGACTACGACTTCCTCTACAACGCCGGCGTCAAGGGCGTCTATGGCCCGGGCACACCCATCCCGGCCAGCGCCAAGGACGTGCTCGAGCAGATCCGCCAGGCCAACAGCCTCTGAGCCCGCCGCAGTGACTCCCGAGCAAATGCAAGACGGCATCCTGAACGGCAACCCTGCCGTTCAGCGCCGGGCGATGGCCAAGGCCATCACCCTTTTGGAATCCACGCGCACGGATCACCGCGCTGCGGCCGATGGGCTGCTCACGGCCCTGCTGCCGCATACGGGCGGATCTTTCCGCCTGGGCATCAGCGGCGTGCCGGGCGTGGGCAAGAGCACCTTCATCGAGACGCTGGGCCTGTTCCTGATTGGGCGCGGCCTTCGCGTGGCGGTGCTGGCCATCGACCCATCGTCCACCGTGTCGGGCGGCTCCATCCTGGGCGACAAGACGCGCATGGAGCAGTTGTCCGTTCATCCGGATGCCTACATCCGCCCCAGCCCCAGCAGCGGCACACTGGGCGGCGTGGCCGAGAAAACCCGCGAGGCCATGCTGGTCTGCGAGGCGGCTGGCTACGATGTGGTCATCGTCGAGACCGTGGGCGTGGGCCAGAGCGAGATCGCCGTGCAGGGCATGTGCGACATGTTCTGCCTGCTGCAACTGCCCAATGCGGGCGACGACCTGCAGGCCATCAAGAAGGGCGTGATGGAGCTGGCCGACCTGGTGGTCATCAACAAGGCCGACATCGACCCGCATGCCGCCACGCGCGCCCAGGCCCAGATCACCTCCAGCCTGCGCCTGCTGGGCATGCACGGCAACCCCGAGCATGCCCACCACGACGAGCGCCTTTGGCAGCCCCAGGTCATCACCATCAGCGCGCTCAAGAAGGAGGGCGTTGAAGGTTTCTGGGGTGCGGTGGAGGAATTCCGCCGCCTGCAGCAGGCCAACGGGCGCCTGGCGCTGCGCCGCGAACGCCAGGCGCTGTCCTGGATGTGGGAGCGCATCGACTCCGGCCTCAAGCAGGCCTTCCGGCAGCATCCGCAGGTGCGGGCGCTGCTGCCCCAGCTGCAGGCCGACGTGGCAGCAGGGCGCATCGCGGCCAGCACGGCCGCCAGAAATCTGCTGCAGGCGCAGGCAGGCCCCGTGGCGGCGCCGCAGTGACGGCCGACAAGACAAGACCAGACAAACCTTACCGTTAGACGTTAGAGGAATCGCAGCATGCAAGACATCCTGGATCAACTGGAGACAAAGCGCGAACAGGCCCGCCTGGGTGGCGGCCAAAAGCGCATAGATGCACAGCACAAGAAGGGCAAGCTCACGGCGCGAGAGCGCATCGAGCTGCTGCTGGACGACGGCACCTTCGAGGAATGGGACATGTTCGTCGAGCACCGCTGCACCGACTTCGGCATGGAAGACAGCAAGATCCCCGGCGACGGCGTGGTCACCGGCTACGGCATGATCAACGGCCGCCTGGTCTTCGTCTTCAGCCAGGACTTCACCGTCTTCGGCGGTGCGCTGTCCGAGACCCATGCCGAGAAGATCTGCAAGGTCATGGACCAGGCCATGAAGGTCGGCGCCCCCGTGATCGGCCTCAACGACTCGGGCGGCGCCCGCATCCAGGAAGGCGTGGCCTCGCTGGGCGGCTATGCCGACGTGTTCCAGAAGAACGTGCTGGCCAGCGGCGTGGTGCCGCAGATCTCCATGATCATGGGCCCCTGCGCGGGCGGCGCCGTGTACTCGCCGGCCATGACCGACTTCATCTTCATGGTCAAGGACAGCAGCTACATGTTCGTCACCGGCCCCGAAGTGGTGAAGACCGTGACGCACGAGGAGGTCACGGCCGAGGAGCTGGGCGGCGCCATCACCCACACCACGCGCAGCGGCGTGGCCGACATGGCCTTCGACAACGACGTGGAGGCGCTGATGATGCTGCGCCGCCTCTACAACTACCTGCCGCTGAACAACCGCGAGAAGGCGCCCGTGCGCTACACCTCGGACCCCGTGGACCGCGCCGACAAGTCGCTGGATACCCTGGTGCCCGACAACGCCAACAAGCCCTACGACATGAAGGAGCTGATCCTCAAGACCGTGGACGACGGCGACTTCTTCGAGTTGCAGCCCGACTACGCCAAGAACATCCTCACGGGCTTTGCGCGCATGGACGGGCAGACCGTGGGCATCGTCGCCAACCAGCCCCTGGTGCTGGCCGGCTGCCTGGACATCAAGAGCTCCATCAAGGCCGCGCGCTTCGTGCGTTTCTGCGATGCCTTCAACATCCCCGTGGTCACCTTCGTGGACGTGCCCGGCTTCATGCCCGGCACCAGCCAGGAGTACGGCGGCATCATCAAGCACGGCGCCAAGCTGCTGTACGCCTATGCCGAGGCCACGGTGCCCAAGATCACCGTCATCACGCGCAAGGCCTACGGCGGCGCCTATGACGTGATGGCCTCCAAGCACCTGCGCGGCGACGTCAACCTGGCCTGGCCCCATGCCGAGATCGCCGTGATGGGCGCCAAGGGCGCCGTGGAGATCATCTTCCGCGAGGACAAGAACGACCCCGCCAAGCTGGCCGCGCGCGAGGCCGAGTACAAGGCCCGCTTCGCCAACCCCTTCGTGGCGGGCGCGCGCGGCTTCATCGACGACGTGATCCAGCCGCACGAGACGCGCAAGCGCATCTGCCGCTCGCTGCAGATGCTCAAGAACAAGCAGCTGGAAAATCCGTGGCGCAAGCATGGAAACATCCCCTTGTGAAGCACCCCCTGAGCGGCTCCGCCGCTTCCCCCTCTCTAACTCGCTTCGCGAGGGAGGGGGACGACACCCTCGGTGCGGGGCGGCCCTTCCTCGGTGTCCCTCGCGTTGGTCGCGCCGGTTACTGACAGTGCTGGCGAAGCGCAAAACAGGGACAGCGAAGCTGACGACAGCTCCGGTTCCCATGATTTAGTTCCAAGAATGGGCTAAGAAGATGTTCAAGAAGATCCTGATTGCCAACCGCGGCGAGATTGCCTGCCGCGTCATCGCCACCGCCCGCAAGATGGGCATACAGACCGTGGCGGTGTACTCCGATGCGGACCGCGAGGCACGCCACGTCAAGCTGGCCGACGAGGCCGTGCACATCGGTGCCGCTCCCAGCCGCGAGTCCTACCTGCAGGCCGACCGCATCATTGCCGCCTGCAAGCAGACCGGCGCCCAGGCCGTGCACCCGGGCTACGGCTTCCTGTCCGAGAACGAGGCCTTCGCCCGGCGCGTGGAGGAAGAGGGCATCACCTTCATCGGCCCCAAGCACGCGGCCATTGCGGCCATGGGCGACAAGATCGCCTCCAAGAAGCTGGCCGACAAGGCCGGCGTGAGCACCATCCCCGGCTACAACGATCCCATCGCCGGCCCCGAGGCCGCCGTGGAAATCGCCAAGGGCATTGGCTACCCCGTGATGATCAAGGCCAGCGCCGGCGGCGGCGGCAAGGGCCTGCGCGTGGCCTACAACGACAAGGAAGCCTTCGAGGGCTTTGCCAGCTGCCAGAACGAGGCACGCAACAGCTTCGGCGACGACCGCATCTTCATCGAGAAGTTCGTGCAGGAGCCGCGCCACATCGAGATCCAGGTGCTGGGCGACGGCCACGGCAACGTGATCTACCTGAACGAGCGCGAATGCTCCATCCAGCGCCGGCACCAGAAGGTGATCGAAGAGGCGCCGTCCCCCTTCATCAGCGATGCCACGCGCCGCGCCATGGGAGAGCAGGCCGTGGCCCTGGCCAAGGCCGTGGGCTACCAGAGCGCGGGCACGGTGGAGTTCGTGGTGGGCAAGGACCAGGATTTCTACTTCCTGGAAATGAACACCCGCCTGCAGGTGGAGCATCCGGTGACCGAGTGCATCACCGGCCTGGATCTGGTCGAGCAGATGATCCGCGTGGCCGCTGGCGAGAAGCTGGCCATCGCGCAGGAAGACGTCAAGCGCGATGGCTGGGCCATCGAGTGCCGCATCAACGCCGAGGACCCGTTCCGCAACTTCCTGCCGTCCACCGGCCGCCTGGTGCGCTTTTCGCCGCCCGAGCAGACCATGTGGCAGGCCGACACCGGCCACCTGCACGGCGTGCGCGTGGATACGGGCGTGTATGAAGGCGGCGAAATCCCGATGTTCTACGACTCGATGATCGCCAAGCTCATCGTGCACGGCAGCGACCGCAACGACGCCATCGCCAAGATGCGCGAGGCGCTCAACGCCTTCGTGATCCGGGGCATCAGCTCCAACATCCCGTTCCAGGCCGCGCTGCTGGCCCATCCCAAGTTCAAGAGCGGCGAGTTCAACACCGGATTCATTGCCGAGCACTACGCCCACGGCTTCCACGCCGAGGATGTGCCGCACGGCGACCCCGACTTCCTGGTCGCCCTGGCAGGCCACATGAACCGCCGCTACCGCGCGCGCGCCGCCACCATCAGCGGCCAGATGCGCGGTCATGAGCTCAAGGTCTCGGCCGACTACTGCGTGGTCGTGCTGGGGGCCGATGGCAAGCACCAGTACCGCGAGGTGCAGGTTTCCGACTTCGACGCGGAAAGCCGCGCCAGCACCGTCACCGTGGACGGCAAGCCCTACACCTTCCGCAGCGAGACGCCGATGCGCGCCATGTGCGTGCAGGGCAGCTGCAACGGCAAGCCTTTCACAGCGCAGGTCGAGCGCGGCACGGCCAGGAACCCGCTGGCCCTGCGCGTCATCCACAACGGCACGCAGATCGACGCCCTGGTGCTGTCGCCGCACGGCGGCGAACTGCACCGGCTCATGCCCTACAAGGCACCGCCGGACCTGTCCAGGTTCCTGCTGTCGCCCATGCCGGGCCTGCTGGTGGACGTGGCCGTGCAGCCGGGCCAGAAGGTGCAGGCCGGCGAAAAGCTGGCCGTGATCGAGGCCATGAAGATGGAAAACATCCTGTTCGCGTCGCAGGACGGTGTGGTCAGCAAGATCAGCGCCGGCAAGGGCGACTCGCTGGCCGTGGATGATGTGATCCTGGAATTCGAGTGATATCCGCGTGATTCCTGCGCAGCAGGCGTCGACCAGAGAAAAGGCCGGGCAGCAGACCCGGCCTTTTCATTTCCACTGTCGCTTCAACTGCTTTGCCGCACCACCAGCTCATATCCCAGATCCAGGCTGTGCAATGGCAAGGCCTCGCCGCGCATCAATTGCAGCAGCATGCGCGCGCCTTCGGTTCCGATATGGCCGCGCGGCGTGCGGATGGTGGTCAGTGGCGGCACCATCTGGTCGCTGCCGGGCAGGTCGTTGAAGCCGGCGATGGCGATCTGCTGCGGCACGCGGATGCCGCGGCGCAGGGCTTCGAGCAGGGCGCCCTGGGCGATGTCATCGTTGCAGAAGAAGAGGGCATCGACGGATGGAGCCAGCCGCAGGGCGGCGTCCAGCAGCTCGGCGCCCAGCGCCATCGAAGTGGGGCGGGGCCACAGCAGTTCCAGGGCCGGGTCGTGCAGGCCCGCATCCTGCAGGGCCTGGCGGTAGCCAGAGGCGCGCTGCATCACGCGGGCATCGAGCTGGCCTGCGCAAAAGGCAATGCGCTTGTGCCCGCGCTCCATCAGATGCCACGTGATGGCGGCTCCGGCTTCGGCCTGCGAAAACCCCACGCTGGGCGTGCCCGGCTCGCCGCCCAGCTCCATCAGGTGCACGCAGGGCACCTTGCTGGCCTGCACGAGTTCGCGCGCAGCGGGACTGCGGTCAAAGCCGGTGAGCAGCAGGCCGGCAGGGCGCATGGGCAGGTAAGTGCGCAGCAGTTGCTCCTCTTCGGCCCGGTCATAGTGGGTCACGCCGATCAGCGCGTGGTAGCCGGCGGCGAACAGCACCTTGTGCACAGACTCGATCAGGTCCACGAACAAGGTGTTGGACAGCATGGGCACCAGCACCAGCACCTGGGCGCTTTTCTGGGAGGCCAAAGCGCGCGCGGCAGGGTCGGGCACGTAGCCCATGCGCGCGGCGGCGGCGCGGATTTTCTCGACCAGGGCCGGGTCCACGCGCCGCTCGCCGCGCAGGGCCCGTGAGACCGTCATGGGGCTGACGCCGGCAGCCTGTGCCACATCGCTGAGCGTGATGCGTCCGCTGGCCCGCGAGGAGCGGGCGCGGCCCGTGGCGGGCAGGGCCGGATCGGAAGGATCGGCGCAGGACGATTCTGGAGATGCAGGCGGAATCTGGCGGGCCAAGGGAATGTCCTAGGTCGGTGGCGAGAGGGTTGGAGATTATGATAGCGCTATCCCAATCATTCGAAGGCCCGCAGTCCTGCGTGTAAACCCGGACGAAGGCCTCTGAAGCACACCGAAATCCAAGGCAGACCCTGGTCTGCCAATTTTTGCAAGAACATGGATAGCGCTATCCCAACAACAACCGACGCCACCGCCGCAGGCAGCCGCCCACGGGCGCTGGTCGTCATGGGCGTTTCCGGCTGCGGCAAGTCGAGCGTGGGGCAGGCCCTGGCTGATGCCCTGGGCTGGACCCTGCACGAGGGCGATGCCCACCATGCCGAGGAAAGCATCCGCAAGATGCAGGCTGGCATCCCCCTGACCGACGACGACCGCAGCGGCTGGCTGGACCGGCTGGCACGGCTGCTGGCCCAGGCCATGCCGGGGCAGGGCGTGGTGCTGACCTGCTCGGCCCTCAAGCGCAAGTACCGTGACCGCCTGCGTGCCGCCGGCCCGGCCGGCGCCGTGGGCTTCGTTTTTCTGGACCTGGACTACGGCACGGCGCTGCAGCGCGTGCAGGAGCGCGCCGGCCACTTCTTCTCGCCCGAGCTGGTGGCCAACCAGTTCGCCACGCTGGAAAGCCCGGCAGGCGAGCGCGCCGTGCTGTCCGTGGACGCCACGCTGCCGCTGGCCGACATCGTGCACCGCGCACAGGACTGGCTGGTCCATCCGGCGCCGCAGGCCGCCCCTCTCTCCCAGAACCCATAACGCCAGGAGACAAAAACCATGCAATCCGATTCCCCCGCAGTCCGGCCCAAGCCGCGCCTGCAGCACTTTGCCGAGGTGCTGATGGTGCTGGCCCTGGCCGGCATGGTCATTGCCGTGTTCGTCAACGTGGTGCTGCGCTATGTGTTTCACACCAGCATCGTTTCCTATGAGGAAATCTCGCGCCTGCTCTTCGTCTGGCTGGTGGCCATTGGGGCCATCGTGGCCGCTTTCGAGGGCAGCCACCTGGGCTTCGACCTTGTGACATCCCGCGTGGGCCCTGGCGCGCGCAAGGTGTTGTTCTGGGTGTCGCAGGCGCTGGTTCTGGTCTGCATGGGCCTGCTGCTGTGGGGCTCATGGGCCCAGGTGCAGGCCGGGCTGAACAGCTACAGCACGGTGCTGGGCTACCCGCTGGCCCTGGGCGCTGCGGCCACCCTGGTGCTGGCCGTGGGCCTGCTGTTGGTGTCGCTGCGCGACCTGCGCCGCGGCGCGCCGGCAGAAAACCATGGCGAGACTTCGGTCGAGTAAGGAGCAGGCACCATGGTTGTGACCCTGATCTTTCTGGCCGTGCTGATCGGCGGCATGGTGATCGGCATGCCCATTGCCCAGGCGCTGGTGTTGACCGGCGTGGCGCTGATGTGGCATCTGGACTTCTTCGACTCGCAGCTGCTTGCACAGAACCTGCAGGCCGGCTTCGACAACTTCCCGCTGCTGGCCGTGCCTTTCTTCATCCTGGCGGGTGAGCTGATGAACGCGGGTGGCCTGTCGCGCCGCATCATCGACCTGGCGCGCGCCTATGTGGGCCATATCCGTGGCGGCCTGGGCTACGTGGCCATTGGCGCCGCCGTGCTGCTGGCCTCGATGAGCGGCTCGGCCATTGCCGATACCGCCGCCCTGGCCACCATCCTGCTGCCCATGATGCGCGAGCAAAAGTACCCCGACAGCTACAGCGCGGGCCTGCTGGCCTCGGGCGGCATCATTGCGCCCATCATTCCGCCGTCCATGCCCTTCGTGATCTACGGCGTGACGACCAACACCTCGATCAGCAAGCTGTTCCTGTCGGGCGTGGTGCCGGGCCTGATCATGGGCGTCTTCCTGATCTTTGCCTGGTGGTCCATCGCCCGCAAGTTCGACCTGTCGCGCGGCGAACGCATGGCCTGGGGCCCGCGTCTGAAGGCACTGGCCAAGAGCTTCTGGGCGATGATGATGCCGGTCATCATCCTGGGCGGCCTCAAGGGCGGCGTGTTCACACCCACCGAGGCGGCCGTGGTCGCAGCCGTCTACGCGCTGTTCGTGTCCATGGTGATCTACCGCGAGATGACATGGAGCAGTCTGTACGCCGTGTTCCTGGCCGCCGCCAAGACCACGGCCGTGGTCATGCTGCTGTGTGGCGCCGCCACGGTGACGGCCTACATGATCACCCTGGCCGACCTGCCCAACATGCTGGCCGACAGCTTTTCCGGCCTGCTGGGCAACCCCATGCTGTTCATGGCCACGATGATGCTGTTCCTGCTGGTGGTGGGCACGGCCATGGACCTGACGCCGACCATCCTGATCTTCGGCCCCGTGTGCGCGCCGCTGGCCGTCAAGGCGGGCATCGACCCCATCTACTTCGGCTTCATGTTCATCTACGTGGGCTGCATCGGCCTGATCACGCCGCCCGTGGGAACGGTGCAGAACGTGATTGCCGGCGTGGGCCGGCTGCGCATGGAGACCGTGATCAAGGGCACGAACCCGTTCCTGATGGTCTATGTGCTGCTTGCCGTGCTTTTCGTGATTTTTCCGCAAATCATCCTGGCCCCTCTGCGCTGGATGCACTGACCCCCCACTACAACCCAAGGAGATGAACATGCGTATTCCCTTTGCACTCGCCGGCCTGATGGCCGCCATCACCACGCTGGCCGCCACGGGCCAGGCCATGGCCCAGGACTTCAAGCCGCGCATCGTGCGCTTCGGCTACGGCCTGGTCGATGACTCCAACCAGGGCCGCGCGGCGCGCTTCTTTGCCAAGGAGGTCGAAAAGGCCACGGGCGGCAAGATGAAGGTGCGCGCCATCGGCAATGCCTCGCTGGGATCGGACACGCAGATGCAGCAGGCGCTGATCGGCGGTGCCCAGGAGATGATGGTCGGCTCCACCGCCACCCTGGTCGGCCTGTCGCCCGAGATGGCGGTCTGGGACACGCCGTTCCTGTTCAGCAGCACCAAGGAGGCCGACGCCGTGCTCGACGGCCCCGTGGGCGAGAAGGTCAAGGCCACGCTGGAGCCCAAGGGCATGGTGGGCCTGGTCTACTGGGAGAACGGTTTCCGCAACCTCACCAACAACAAGCGCCCCATCGCCAAGCTGGAAGATCTGGCCGACGTGAAGCTGCGCGTGATGCAGAACAACGTCTTCCTCGACAGCTTCAAGGCCCTGGGCGCCAACGCCGTGCCGCTGCCGTTCTCCGAACTGTTCACCGCGCTGGAAACCCGGGCCGTCGATGGCCAGGAAAACCCGTTCAACACCGTGCTGTCCAGCAAGTTCTACGAGGTGCAGAAGTACCTGACCATCTCCAACCACGTCTACAGCCCCTGGATCGTCACCGTCAGCAAGAAGTGGTGGGACACGCTGACACCGGCCGAGAAGAAGGTGCTGCAGGACGCCGCCGTCAAGAGCCGCGAGTTCGAGCGCAAGGACACGCGCGAGGAAGCGGCCAAGGCCCTGGCCGATATCAAGACCAAGGGCATGCAGGTCAACGAGCTGCCCGCCGCCGAGGTGGGACGCATGCGCGACAAGCTCGCCACGGTCAATGCCGGCATTGCCAAGACCGTGGGCCAGGGTACCTGGGATGAGGTACAGGCCGCCGTCAAGCAGGCGCGCGCAGTGAAGTAAGCTTCGATTCAGGGCCGGACGCACCTGGGAGGGATGCCCCGGCCGACATCCACCAAAAAGACAACGCGACACAGAGAAAACGCGCATCAGCGCATCCGCAGGACACCCCATGAGCACCATCCACCCCATCGTCGACCAGGTCACGCGCCGCATCCGCGAGCGCAGTGCCGAATCACGTGCCGCCTACCTGGAACAGGTGGACGCCATGGCCGCGCGCCCGCCCGGCGCGCAGTCCATGGGCTGTGCCAACGTGGCGCATGCCTTTGCGGGCATTCCAGGTGGCGACAGGATACGCATCGTCGAGGAGAAGGCGCCCAACGTCGCCATCGTCACCGCATACAACGACGTGCTGTCGGCCCACGCACCGCTGGCCCGCTATCCCGACATCCTCAAGGACGAGGCGCGCAGGCTGGGCGCCACGGCGCAGGTCGCCGGCGGCGTACCCGCCATGTGCGACGGCGTGACTCAGGGCGCGCCCGGCATGGAGCTGAGCCTGTTCAGCCGCGATGCCATTGCCATGGGCACGGCCATCGCGCTCTCGCACGACGTATTCGACGCTGCGCTGATGCTGGGCATCTGCGACAAGATCGTGCCGGGCCTCTTGATCGGCGCCCTGCATTTCGGGCACCTGCCCACGGTCTTCGTGCCGGCCGGACCCATGACCTCGGGCCTGTCCAACGGCGACAAGGCCAAGGTGCGCGAACAGGCCGCGCAGGGCCTGGTCGGCCGCAAGGAGCTGCTGGCCGCCGAATCGGCTGCCTACCATGGCGAAGGCACCTGCACCTTCTACGGCACGGCCAACAGCAACCAGATGCTGCTGGAGGCCATGGGCCTGCACGTGCCGGGCACGGCCTTCATCAACCCGGCCGACGGCGAGCGCGAACTGCTCACGCGCGAGGCCATGCGCAGCGTGCTGGCCATCACCAGGAACAAGCGCTTCGCCCCCATCGGCCGCGTGGTGGACGAGCGCTGCATCGTCAACGCCATGGTGGCCCTGCTGGCCACGGGCGGCTCCACCAACCACCTGATCCACTGGGTGGCGGTGGCGCGCGCTGCGGGCATCACCATCGACTGGAACGATTTTTCCGAGCTCTCGGGCGTGGTACCGCTGCTGGCCCGCGTCTATCCCAATGGCAGCGCCGACGTGAACCAGTTCCAGGCCGCAGGCGGTCCGGGCTATGTGATCGGCCAGTTGCTCAAGGCCGGCCTCATGCATGGCGATGTGCTCACCGTGCGGCCCGATGGCCTGCAGGAGTTCGCGCGCATTCCGGCCGTGGACAACGGCCAGTTGGCCTGGCACGCGGCCGAAGTCTCCGGCGACCTGTCCGTGCTGCGCCCGGCCAATGCGCCCTTCAGCGCCACGGGCGGGCTCAAGCTGCTGTCCGGCAACCTGGGGCGCAGCGTGATCAAGGTCAGCGCCGTGCCCGAGGACCGCCATGTGGTCGAGGCGCCCGCACGCGTCTTCGACTCTCAGGAAGCGCTGCAGCAGGCCTTCAAGGCCGGCGAACTGGACCGCGATGTCATCTGCGTAGTGCGCTGGCAGGGGCCGCGCGCCAATGGCATGCCCGAGCTGCACAAGCTCACTCCGCCCCTGGCCGTGCTGCAGGGCAAGGGCTACAAGGTGGCCCTGGTCACGGACGGCCGCATGAGCGGCGCCTCGGGCAAGGTGCCTGCCGCCATCCACGTCTCGCCCGAGGCCTGCGTGGGCGGGCCGCTGGCGCGCCTGCGCGATGGCGACCTGGTGCGCCTGGACGCCGTGGCCGGCACCCTGGCCGTGCTGGTCGATGAATCCGAATGGCAGCAACGCCTGGTGGCCACCATGCCCCGGGCGCTGCGCCAAGCCAATGGCCGGGGTTTCGGCCGCGAACTGTTTGCCGGATTCCGGCGCCACGCGCTCAGCGCAGAAGAGGGAGCTTGCACATGGATCAACGACTGACGGCCTTGGAGCTCATGCAGGACGCGCCGGTCATCCCGGTCATCGTTCTCAACGACCTCGCGCATGCCGTTCCCATGGCCCAGGCCCTGGTCGCGGGCGGCATCCGCGTGCTGGAAGTCACGCTGCGCACGCCCCAGGGCCTGGCCAGCATCGAGGCCATTGCGCGCGCCGTGCCCGAGGCCATCGTCGGCGCCGGCACCGTGCGCAGCGCAGCCGATGCGCGCGCCTGTGCCCATGCCGGCGCGCGCTTTGCCGTGAGCCCCGGCTACACCAGCGCACTGGGCCAGGCCTGCCAGGACCTGCAGTTGCCGCTGCTGCCCGGCGTGGCCACCAGCGGCGAGATCATGGCCGCCCAGGCCGACGGCTTCAACGAGCTGAAATTCTTCCCAGCCGTGCAGGCGGGCGGCACGGCCATGCTCAAGGCCTGGCAGGGTCCGTTCGGCGATGTGCGCTTTTGCCCCACGGGCGGCGTGTCGCCAGCCAATGCCCAGGAGTTCCTGGCCCTGAAGAATGTGGTCTGCGTGGGCGGCTCCTGGCTGGTGCCCACGGATGCGCTGGAGCAGGGCGACTGGAGCCGCATCACGGCGCTGGCCCGCCAGGCCAAGGCTCTGCGCAAAGCCTGACGAAAGGGCCGGTGGGACGCAGCGGGGCGCTGCGGCACAATCGTCGCCCTCCAGCCAGACGAGAAGCCAGACGAGAAGGCCGCCGCCATGATGAAGATCGACTCCACCACCGTGCAGCTCGTGCTGGCCATTGCCGAGGAGGGCAGCATCTCGCGCGCTGCCGACCGGCTGCAGCTGGCGGTGGCGGCGGCCTCGCGGCGGCTCAGTGATCTGGAGGCCCAGCTCGGCACGCGCCTGTTCAAGCGACAGCCCCATGGCGTGCAGGCCACCGAGCCCGGCCTCAAGCTGCTGGCCCATATCCGTCAGATCGGCAACCTGGTCGATCGCCTGGAGGGCGATGCCGAGGCCCTGGGCCGCGGCCGTGACGGCCGCATCATCATCGGCGCGCCCAAGTCGGCCCTCCTGCAGTTCCTGGCCGCCGACATCGCGGCCACCCAGCGCCGCTATCCCCACATCACGCTGCAGGTGATGGAAGAAAACAGCCGCATCGTCCAGCAACTGCTGCGCGACAAGGTCATCGACATCGGCATCTTCGAGAAAACCAGCGGATTCGTGGACCTGCCGCGCGCCGACTACCGGCGCGACAGCCTGGTGCTGGTCTACAGCCGCAGGCATTTCAGCTTCGGCGACCAGCCCGTGGAGCTGGACCGGCTGCTGGAGTGCCGCATCGTCAGCCTGGGCCGGGGCTCGGCCATCCTGAATGCCCTGCGCCGTGCCCATCACAGCCGGGGCAGGGTGTTCCGCAATGATTTCACGGTCAGCGGCTTCGACACCATGCTGGCCCTGGTGCGCGAAGGCCTGGGCGTGGGCCTGATGCCGCCAGGCGTGCTGCGCAGCTTCCACCCCGGGCCGGAGCTGGGCTGGGCCGCGCTGGAAGGCGACTGGCACGAGCGCAGCTATGTGCTGTCCTTCATCGAAGGGCAGGCACAGCAACAGGCGTTGCACAACGTGGTGGCGGCGCTGCTGCATCCCGCCTCCGAGGCGAACTGAGAGCGTCACGGTTTCGCATATGGCGAAACCAGGCATGCGTTCCACAGGCTTGCGGCGAATCCGGCGCGCGGCGACAGTGGCTGCACAACAACGATGTGCAGGAGACAGACATGAGACGCCGCGACTTCATCGCGGCCGGCGCCGCCGCGCTGGCCGCTCCCTGGGCAGGGGCCTCGCCCCCGGGCTCCGACCTGCCCAAGGGCCCCGTCAAGATCCTGGTGGGCTGGGCGCCCGGTGGCGGCACCGATGTGTTCGCGCGCATCGTGGGCCAGAAATTGTCCGAGGTCTGGGGCAGGCCCGTGGTCGTGGAGAACAAGCCCGGCGCCACCGGCTCGCTGGCGGCCGAGTACTTCGCCAGGACGCGCTTCACCGAAGGCATCAACCTGCTGATGGCCCATGTGAACACCCATGCCATCTCGCCGCAGATCTTCAGGTCCATCACCTATGACCCGCTCAAGGACTACGCGCCCATCGCCCTCATCGGCGCCACGCCCCACATCCTGGTGACCAGCAGCAGGAACAGCCATGGCTCGGTGCAGGAGGTGGTGGAGCTGTGCCGCAAAAGCCCCGGCAAGGTCAGCTTCGGCTCTTCTGGCACAGGTTCGGTGCAGCACCTTGCGGCCGAGATGTTCAACATGGCGGCAGGTGTCAAGAGCATCCACGTTCCCTACAAAGGGTCCGGCCCCATGCAGACCGACCTGATCGGAGGACAGATCGACTTCAGCTTCGACACCATGACGGCCGCCACTGCCCAGGTCCGCGCAGGAAAAATGCTGGGCATCGCCCAGACCCGCGTGAACCGTGCCAAGGGATTCCCGGCCATGCCCACCATGGACGAGCAAGGCTTCAAGGGCTTTGACGCATCGAGCTGGTACGGCGTCGTCGGCCCGCGCGACATGTCCAGGGAACTGGCCCAGCGCATCAATGCCGACATCAACCGCGTGCTGGCCATGCCCGACGTGGTCAGCCGCTTCGACGGATACGGCGTGGAGGACGGCGGCGGCTCCGTGGACAAGTTCGCGGCCTTCATGGCTGCCGAATACAAGAAGTGGGGCGACGTCGTTCGCGCCGCAAAAGTGACCGAAGAAAGCTGAGGACCCGGCATGAGCAATCCCCAATCCAACCCGCAACAACTGCCCCTGCAAGGCATACGCGTGCTTGACGTCAGCCAGGTCATGGCCGGGCCCTTTGCCTGCATGCTGCTGGCCGACCTGGGCGCCGATGTCATCAAGGTCGAGCCTCCGGGCACCGGCGACCAGACGCGCGGCGCCATGGGCTTCAAGATGAAGGGCCCGGACAGCATGGGCTTTCTGAACATGAACCGCAACAAGCGGTCGCTGACGCTGGACCTCAAGAGCGAGGAGGGGCGTGAGGCCTTCTACCAATTGGCCACGACAGCCGATGTCATCGTCGAGAACTACCGGCCCGGCGTGGTCCAGCGCCTGAAGATCGACTATGAAAGCATTCGCCGCATCAATCCGCGCATTGTCTATGTCAGCATCTCGGGCTTCGGCCAGAGCGGGCCCTGGGCCCAGCGGCCGGGGTTCGACCTCATGGCCCAGGCCATGTCGGGCGTGATGAGCGTCACCGGCTACAAGGGAGAGAAACCCGTCAAGGCCGGCGTGCCCGTGGCCGACATCGGTTGCGCACTGTTCGCCACCTACGGACTGCTGGCCGCCTACATCGGCGCGCAGAAGACAGGGCAGGGCCAGCACATAGACGCCTCGCTGTTCGACTCGGCCATGGCTTTCTCGATTTGGGACATGTCCGAATACTGGGGCACCGGCGTGCCGCCCGCGCCGCTGGGTACCAGCAACAAGATGAGCGCCCCCTACCAGGCCGTGAAGGCGCGCGACGGCTACTTCGTCATGGGCGCCACCAACCAGAAACTCTGGGCCAGGCTGTGCGCGCTGATCGAGCGCCCCGATCTGCTCGAGCACCCCGACTACGCCACCGTGGCGCTGCGCCTGAAGCACCGCGAGGCACTGATAGGGGAGCTGGAAGCGGAATTGGCCCACCACGACAGCGCCGACTGGGTGGACCGCATGCTGGAGGCCGGAATTCCCGCCGGCCCGCTGCTCACCTATCCGCAAGCCTTCGAGGGCGAGCATGGCCGGCACCGCGGCATGTGCATGGAGATCGACCACCCCATCGAGGGCAAGGTCAAGAACATCGGCTTTCCCGTCAAGATGCTCGGCACCCCCCAGCAGGTGCGCCGCCATCCGCCCCTGCTGGGCGAGCACAACGCGGAAATCATGGCCGAACTCCGTGCCCTGAAGGCCGCCGCATGAGCACCGCCCTGCATGAAGCCGTGGCACTGACCGTTCACGCCGGGGGCGCGGCCGAGATCCTCATCGACCGCCCCGAACGCCACAACGCCATGAGCATGCCCATGTACGAGGCACTGCTCACAGCCCTGGAGCGCTGCCAGGCCGACCCGGCCATCCGCTGCGTGATGCTGCGCGGCGCGGGCGGCAAATCCTTCATCTCGGGCACTGACATCGCCTACTTCAAGGACTTCCATGACGGCCAGCAAGGCATTGCCTATGAAGCCTTCGTGGAGCGCGTGATCGACGCCGTGGAGCGCATCGCCGTGCCCACCATCGCCGTCATCGACGGCTGGGCCGTGGGCGGCGGCCTGGCCCTGGCCACGGCATGCGACTTTCGCATCTGCAGCACCGGCTCGCGCTTCGGTGCGCCGATTGCCAAGACGCTGTCCAACACGCTGTCGTCACGCAACATCGCCCGCCTGGTGGCCAGCCTGGGCGTGCCACGCGTCAAGCGCATGCTGCTGCTGGCGGACTACCTGTCAGCCGAGCAGGCCGAGGCCTGCGGGTTCGTGCATACGGTGGTGCCGGCAGATCAATTGCAAGCCCAGGCACAGGCGCTGGCCGAGCAGCTCATGGCCTTGTCGGCAACCACCCAATCAGCAGTCAAGGAAAGCCTGCGGCGCATCGTGGTGGAGCAGCGGCTGGATGATGAGGATCTGGTGTCGGCGGTGTATGGGAGTGGGGAGTTTCGGGCGGGGGTGGCGGGATTCAACAGGCAATGATTTGAGCCAGCCTTGCCAGAATCTGGCGCAATCCTACAAATTGCTTGGCTAAACTCCACAGCCTGGAAAGAGGCGGTGGCTGCATTCTTGGCCTGAAAGAAAAGGCCGGTTGCTGCGCGTAGCCGCCCCTCAGATCAACGCAGCCCGAGAAATCCCATGCAAATCAAGAAATGCATTTCCGTCCTGCTGGCCAGCAGCTTCATCCTGCCGGTTCTGCCTGCGCATGCAGGCGAAGAGACGGTGCAGCTCATGTCCAATGGCCGCTACCAGACCTACAGCCTGCCCGACGACGCGCAGCAGGTCCAACTGGTCGAGACCTTGGCGGGCAACTGCAGCTACAACCAAAACTGGGGCTATGACCTGGGCCGCCGGGAGATGTGGGTCAAGGGTGGCTGCGGCGGGCGTTTCCGCATCCTGACCGGCCTGCCCCAGGGCGCGCAGGGCCAGGAAGGCGGAAGCGACAACACGGGCGCATGGATCGCCGGTGCCGCCGTGGCAGCCATTGCCGGCGCCGCCATTTTGGCGAACAAGCGCGACAAGGACCGCGAACGTGAACGCGACGAGCAATGGAACGATGACCACTATCCGGGCTACCCGGGCCATCAGCCCGGCTACCCGTCGTGGGGCGGACGGGAGGTGCGGGGCCAGAACGGCCTGTGCCTGGATGTGTCGGGTGGCCTGCGCCCGGGCAACGGCCTTATCGTGTACCACTGCAGCGGCGGTGAAAACCAGCGCTTCACGCTGACGCGTGATGGCGAGATGCGCGTGGGCGACCTGTGCCTGGACGTCGCCGACGGAAGCACGCGCAATGGCGCGCGCGTGATCGCCTGGCAATGCCGCAACCAGCCCAACCAGAAATGGGACTGGAGCCGTGGACAGATCCGCAGCCGCTTTGCCAACAAGTGCCTGGACATCGAAGGCGGCAATGCCCGGCCGGGCCAGCCCGTCATCGTGTGGTCCTGCGCCGGCGGCCCCAACCAGCGCTGGAACTGAGGACGCTTGTTGCACAAGCTCTCTGCCGCGCCCGGGCCAGTGCCCGGACGCAACGCCGTCGCGGGCATTCGGCGGCTGGGTCCCTTGCAGTGGCTGGGCCTGATCACTGGCGCCGTGCTGCTGGGCGATGCCGTGGTGCTGATGGCACGCGGCATGTTCAATCTGGGCGTGACGCTGCCAGCGGTGCTGGGCCTGCTGTTCATGGCGTGCAGCTTCTGGCGCGCGGCCATTGCGCGCAGGCTGCGCGCCAGTGCATGGATTCGGCGCGCATGGTGGCTGGGCTGGACGGCGCTGGCGATATGGCTGGCCAGCCTGCTGCTGTTCTGGGCACATCTGCTGTCTGCTTCTTCCCGGCTGGCCCCTGACCAGCCGGTGCAGGCCATCGTGGTGCTGGGCAGCGCCACGCGTGAGGGACAACCGTCGCTGACGCTGGCCCAGCGGCTGGACCGCGCCGCCAAACTGGCTGCAAGCCAGCCCAAGGCGCTGGTGATCACCAGCGGCGGCGTGGACTTTGGGGAAAGCGAGAGCGAGGGCGCCGTCATGGCGCGCTATCTGCAGCAACGCCACGGCATTGCGCCAGAACGCCTGCTGATAGAGCAGCGCAGTACCAGCACGGCGCTGAACCTGGCGTGGAGCCTGCCTCTGCTGCAGGAGCGCGGCGTGGCCCCGGACGCGGCGATTGCCATCGTCACCAGCGATTTCCATACGCTGCGCGCGGGCTGGATTGCCGAGCGCAGCGGCTACGGCCAGGCCTTCACCGTGGGCGCGCCCACGCCGGCGACGATCCGCGCCAACGCCTGGCTGCGCGAGTACTTTGCGGTGATCAGCGGCTGGGTGCTGGGGGAGTTCTGAGCCCGATGGCGGCATTGCCCGCTGCGCCTTGCGTGCCCCGGTTTGCCTCCACAATGTGATTCTTCATACATCAACAGGAGCGAGACAGTGGCAAGCGAACAGCGTCCTTTCCGGGTTCTGGGCATACAGCAGGTGGCCATCGGCGGCACCGACAAGCAGCGCATGAAGCGCCTGTGGGTGGACATGCTGGGCCTGACCCAGACCGGCACATTCCAGAGCGAGCGCGAGAACGTGGACGAAGACATCCTGGCCATGGGCCAGGGCGCGCACAAGGTCGAGGTGGACATCATGCAGCCGCTGGACATCGACAAGAAGCCCGCCGTCCACACCACGCCGCTGAACCATATCGGCCTGTGGATCGACGACCTGCCGCTGGCCGTGCAGTGGCTGACGGAGCAGGGCGTGCGCTTTGCGCCCGGCGGCATCCGCAAGGGCGCGGCCGGCTACGACATCTGCTTTCTGCACCCCAAGAGCAATGACGAGTTTCCGATCGCTGGCGAGGGCGTGCTGATCGAGCTGGTACAGGCGCCGGCCGAGGTGATTGCCGCCCTGGGCTGAGAGGCCTTCAGGCGAAAGGCTGGACGCGCCGCTCGGCATGCTCCAGCAGCCACAGCCTTTTTCGGGCGCGCGTCATGGCCACGTACAGGCGGTTGCGCTCCAGAAAGGCCAGCGCGTGCGGGGCCGTCGCCGGAAAGCGGCCAGGCTCCATGAAGGGCAGGGCGACGTGGTCGTACTCCTTGCCCTTGGCTTCCTCGATGGTGCTCAGATGGAAGTCGAATCCGCGCTCGGCCCGCACGGCACGCTCGAAGCGCGTGGCCATGGCCGCCACCTGGGCCAGCATGTCGGGCACGGTCATGCCCGCCACCGAATCCATGAAAGCCTCCACGCGCTGACGCAAGGCCGCCGACTGGGCCTGCGACAGGGCCACGCCGGCAAACAGCCCCCAGACATCGGCCTGCTCCAGCAGGCTGCGCGCGTCTGACTGAAGCGCCAGGGGCAGCTGCAAGAAGCTGCCAAAGGCCTGGAAGTTGCGTTGTCCGCCCTGCAGGCTCGATTGGTCGCTCAGGAAGCGCCAGATGATCTGCGGGTTGTGCAGCATCTCGCCTGCCATGCGTTGGGCCAGTGTGTGGCGGCTGGATGGATCGGCCATGTCACCGCCTGCCACGCTGCCCTTGCCGTAGAACAGCGCACCTTCCACGAAGGCGGCCAGGATCTCGCTGCCCAGAACGCTGGTCTCGGCCTTCCAGGACAGCGCCTGCATGCCATGTGCATAGCAAAGGCCCAGCAGCAGGGCAATCTCGCGCTGCAGGTAAAAACGCTTGAAGCCGTAGAAGCTGGCGGACTTGCCGGCGCGGTGGATGGCCCATTCCAGCGCGCAGGCGTCCTGCTCGTGGCGCAGGATCACGGTCAGCGAGGGATTGCGCGCGCTGCCAGAAGGCGGCTCGCCCGGCGCAGCGGGTTCGGTGGCACGTGCCAGGCTGGCCTGGATCTGCAGCAGCTGGTCAATGCACTCGCTGTCGTCGGAGTGCTGCAGCTGGTACACGGTGCTGAAGCGCGTGGGCGCCGCTGTCAGGCCCACATTGAACAGCGCATTGACGGCCTTGGCCACTTGCGGGCCGAAGCGGCGCGACTGCGTCAGCGCCAGCGTGGCCGTGGCTTGGGGCAGGAAGTCATCGAGCTGGTGGAGCTTGTCGCGGAACACGGACCAGGCCTGTGCCTCGATGTGCTGGTTGAAGTCGCCTGCGCCCAGGAAGGCGCAGCCGCTGGTTCCGACCAGGGCGCGCAGCAGTTGCAGCGAGGCCGGGTCCAGGTCATGCATCTCGTCGAACACCACCAGGTCGTAGCGCGGCAGGTCCAGCGCCTGGCCCTGCAGGGCGTCGCTGGCCAGTGCATGGCTGCAGTCGCCTTCCGCGTAGTACAGCGGGTCGCCACAGTGGTCGATGCGGCGGCGCTCGTACTCGAAGAACAGGCAGGCCAGGCGGTAGTCGAGCAAATACTCCTCGCAGAAACTCGCCAGTCCCATGCCTTCCTCGGCCAGGCGCTGGGGCAGCAACGACTTCTTGGCGCTGAGGTTGAAGTCCCAGAAGGCGTCCAGATCCAGATCGCCGGGCTGCTCGAACAAAGGGTCGGGCTGCCAGGCCAGTCGCTCGCGCAGCGCATCATGGGCCTCGCGCACACGGGCCTGCAGCGCCACGCGGTCGGCCAGAAAGTGAGCCGCCGGGTCGCGGCGGCGGATCTGCTGGGCCGCCCAGCGCTCCACCGTGGTGATCTGCACCTGGGGCGGCACCTCGCGCACCAGTTGCTGCAGCCGGTGATGGAAGGCCGCCACGCCGGAGCGCGAATAGGCCAGCACCAGAATGCGCTGCGCCTGGCCGCTGCGGCAGGCCTGGACCACCTTGCAGGCCAGCGTCGTGGTCTTGCCCACTCCCGCCAGCGCAGCCACGATGGCCGAACGCCCCTCATGCGCCAGGATGGCCTGCTGCTCGCGCGAGAGCAGCAGCGGCTTGCCGTGATCGGTAGGAAATTCCAGGGAGCGCAGGGACATGTGAGGGAAATCTGAGCAAAAGCGGCGAAAGCAGAGGGAAGCGGGTTCAGCCGCAGGCCGGCAGGGCTGAAAGCCGCTGTGGCGACGACGGCAGGCACCCATTGTGGTCGTTTTGGAGAGGCATCTGGCAGGTATTGGGAATCCGTTGCCGCGCCTGTCCACGCATCTTTTGAAGCGCTCATCGGACAATTGAGCGATGTTGACCGCCAATGGCCGCGTGCTTGCGGCAAGAAGAAGTCACCGAGAAGAACTTCTGCCAAAACATGCCCAACATCGCTCAAAAATAAGCGAAGTTCGCTTTTTTTGCAGGCCATGAAAACGGGGCAACTATTTTTGCCAAGGAGCCGGCTTTTTCATTCCCAAGGCTTTTTTTGCTCATCAGAATGAAAAAAGCAGACCCACAGAGGAGTTTTTGATGACCGCCTGCAGCACCACCCCGACGACTTCCGCCACCTCCGCACAGCCTGCGGCCGGCAGCCCCCTGCAATGGCATGCACGCCCCTCCAAAAGCGACATGCTGCCGTTTGAAGGCGCCTGGAGCGTGCAGGCCATCCAGGAACTGCTGGACAAGCCCTTCATGGACCTGATGTTCCAGGCCCAGAGCGTGCACCGCGAGCACTGGCCTGCGGGCGATATCGAACTGGCCACGCTGCTGTCGGTCAAGACCGGAGGCTGCCCCGAGAACTGCGGCTACTGCCCGCAGGCGGCCGAGTTCGACACCGGCGTCAAGGCAGAAAAGCTCATGAGCGTGGACGAAGTCACGCGCGCCGCCCAGGCGGCCAAGGACGCGGGCGCCACGCGCTTTTGCATGGGCGCAGCCTGGCGCGCGCCCAAGGACCGCGACATCGAGAAGATGAACGAGCTGATCGGCGCCGTGAAGGGCCTGGGCATGCAGACCTGCGCCACGCTGGGCATGCTCCAGCCCCACCAGGCGCAGTCGCTGCGCGAAGCGGGCCTGGACTACTACAACCACAACCTGGACACGGCGCCCGAGTACTACCAGGACGTGGTCAGCACGCGCCAGTACCAGGACCGTCTGGACACGCTCAAGGCCGTGCGCGGCGCAGGCATCAGCGTGTGCTGCGGCGGCATCATCGGTATGGGCGAGGCGCCCGTGCACCGCGCGGGCCTGATCGCCCAGCTGGCCAATCTCAATCCGCATCCCGAGTCGGTGCCCATCAACAGCCTGGTGCGCGTGCCCGGCACGCCGCTGGCGGACAGCGAGCCTGTCGATCCGCTGGACTTCGTGCGCGTGATCGCGGTGGCCCGCATCACCATGCCCACGGCGCGCGTGCGCCTGTCGGCGGGCCGGCAGCAACTGGGCGACGCCGTGCAGGCCCTGTGCTTCATGGCCGGCGCCAATTCCATCTTCTATGGCGACAAGCTGCTGGTGACCGGCAACCCCGATGTGGAGGCCGACGCCACGCTGCTGCGCAAGCTGGGTCTGAGCGGCACGCGGACCTCGGTACAGGAGTGAGCCTTGGGGCTTTTTTTTGGGGCTTTTGAGCTCTTTTGAGCCGGCAGCTCAGCGCTGCGGTCCGCCGCTGCCTTGCGCGGCGGCGGCCGCATCGTCGTCGCCGGCATCGAGCAGCCGGGCCGCACGGTTGCTCAACGCGGAATCCGCACGGAAATAGCCCAGCACCGTATTGACGCTGCTGTGCCCTGTCAGCGCCATGGTGTCGGGCAGGGGCACGTTCTGGCGCCCGGCCTCGGTCACAAAGCCCGAGCGCAGGGAATGCGCCGAGAAATCTCCCTCCACGCCTGCCAGCGCACAGCGCTGCTTCACGATGTCGCGCACGGCCGCCGGCGACAGGGGCTCGCCCACATGGCCGCCCTTGCGGATGCGCCGGAAGATCGGCCCTTCCTGTATGGCGGCGGCACGCAGCCAATCGGCCAGCGCCTGGGCCGCGCGCCCGGTGACGGGCTTGTGGTTCTCGGGCGCGTCCCGTCCGGACTGGTTGGTCTTGGAGTGGGCCAGCGTGTAGATGAATTCCTGCGGCCCCACGGACCGCAGGTGGCGCATGTCGGCTCCGGCCACCTCCGAGCGGCGGCGCCCGCCGCTGGACCAGGCGAACAGCAGCAGGGCACGGTCACGGCGGCCGCGCAGGCTGTCGTCACAGGTGTCCAGCAATTGCTCCAGCAAGTCGCGCGTCAGCGCATCCTTCTTGGCGGGACCTTCACCGCGCCGCGCATAGGCCTTTCGCGTGCGCGACATCAGCTCGCGCACCGCACCGTCCTGGCAGGGGTTGGCCAGTCCATGCACCTGATGGGCCTTGGACAGCACCGCCATGCGGTGCACCAGCGTGTTGTGCGACAGGGGGCCTTCGCGGGCCTTGTATCCGGCCTCGACCAGGGCGCGGTCCATGTGCGCCGGCATTTCACTGGCCAGGCCCGCGCCGGTCTGCCGCTGGGCATGGTCAATGATGAATTGCAGCACGCAGGGCACATCCAGCGGCAGCTGCATCTGCCGGTCAAACCGCAGCGCATGCCAGGCGGACCAGTAGCGCATGGCGCTTTGGTAGCTGTTTCTGGTGTTGGCGGATTCGCCCTCGTGCATCAGCTCGCGCACGGCCTGCCGGGCGGCAGGCTCCAGGCCGGCGGACGGCAGGGCGTTGCCTTCCTGGATGTCGTCCAGGGGCTGAGGTCGGGAGGTCAGCGAAAAAGGGCCGGTGCGCATCCATGGATTGTCGCCCGACGCCGCCCGGGCAATCCCTTGCGGGCCTGCAGCGATCGGCACGACGCAAAGTTCACTTTCCAGCGACCAGGAGCGGCCTTTTTGCGCCACAAATCCGTGTAATGTGCGCATCCATACTGTATGAAAATTTCATATGTAATATTTAATACATCTAACATATGATGTATTACACAAAGTTAAAATAACTCACGATAACAACCTCTTATCGTTGGTAATATTGGAAATAGTTCACGATATGCAGAAAACATCCACCCGTGGCGTGCAGGAAGCCGATGTCTGGGCCGCGGCAGACGCCTTGATCGCCCAGGGCCTGCGGCCGACCATCGAGCGCGTGCGCCAGCACATTGGCCGGGGCTCGCCGAATACCGTCAGCCCCATGCTGGAGACCTGGTTTGCCACGCTGGGCCAGCGCCTGGGCGTGGCGGCAGGGCAGGGCGAACTGCTGCCGTCGTCGGTGCCCGATCCCGTTCAGCGCCTGGCGCAGCAGCTGTGGGACGCCGCCCAGGAAGAGGCCATGGAGGCCGCCCGCGCCGCCTTGCAATCCCGGGAGGAAGCGGCACAGGCCACGCAGGCCGAGCTGCAGGAGCAGCAGGAGCAAATGGCGCGGCGCGAGGCGTCCATGCAAGCGCAGAAAGAGGCCATGGACCAGGCCCTGCAAGTGGCCCAGGCCCAGTCGCAGGACTTGTCGCGCCGGCTTGATGAAATGCAGCAGCAGCTGCAGGACCGCGACGAACGCCTGGAAGAAATGCGCGATGCGCTGGCCGAAGCCGCCCGCCAGCGCGAGGCGTTGCAGCAAAAGCATGGCGAGGAAATGCAGTCCGCCGCGCTCGAGCGCCAGCGCATGGCCGAGCAGTACGCGGGCAATGAGCGCCACATGCTCAATGAGGTGGACCGCGCACGCCAGGAACTGGCGGCTGCGCGCAAGGCCGCCACCGAGCAGGAGCGCAAGGCAGCGACCCGCCTTGCAGAGCTGCAAAGCCGCTATGAAAAGAGCGAGGAGGAGCAGCTGAGCCTGCATTCCCAGCTGCAGACCGCCCAGAATGCGGCCGCCCTGGCGCAGGAGCGGGCAGCGGACCTTCGCAGCCTGCTGCAGGCGCAGCAGCGATTGGCCGGTGCGGCCGTGCCCGAGGCGGGTGCTGGACTGCCCATGGGCCGGCGCGCAAGCCTGTCTGCGGCGCGCCGCTCCATGACGCGCCTCAAGGACAGGCGGGGCTAGCAGTCAGGGCCTGCGCCCCTGGCTGGGCCCGGTCAGGACTGGAGCCGGAACCCCGCCACCACATCCGCCAGCTGCGCGGCCTGCTGCTGCAGCGACTGGGCGGCGGCCGTGGCCTCTTCGACCAGGGCCGCGTTCTGCTGGGTGGACTGGTCCATCTGGCTGACGGCCGTGCCGATCTCGGCAATGCCCGTGCTCTGTTCCTGGCTGGCATTGCTGATCTCGGTGACGATGGCGGTCACGCGCTGCACGCTTTCCACCACCTTGCCCATGGTGGCGCCTGCGTCCTGCACCAGCCGGCTGCCGGCATCGACCTGGCCCACGGAGTCATCGATCAGCGCCTTGATTTCCTTGGCGGCCGTGGCGCTGCGCTGGGCCAGCGTGCGCACTTCAGAGGCCACCACGGCAAAGCCGCGGCCCTGCTCACCGGCACGGGCTGCTTCCACAGCGGCGTTGAGCGCGAGGATATTGGTCTGGAACGCGATGGAGTCGATCACGCCAATAATGTCGGCAATGCGGTGCGAGGATTGTTCGATGCCGCCCATGGTGCGCACCACCTGGTCCACGACCGTGCCGCCATGCGTGGCGATGTCGGAGGCGCTGCTGGCCAGTTGCCGCGCCTGGCGCGCATTCTCGGCGTTGTGCTGCACGGTGGCCGTGAGCTGCTCCATGGCGGCAGCCGTTTCCTCCAGCGAGCTGGCCTGCTGCTCGGTGCGTGCCGACAGGTCCTGGTTGCCGCTGGCGATTTCGGTGGAGGCATGGCGCACGGTCTCGGACGATTCCCGGATGCGCACCAGCACCGAGGCGATCTTGTCGGTGAAGTGGTTGAACGCGCGTGCGATCTGCGTCAGTTCGTCATTGCCTTGCACCGACAGGCGGCGCGTGAGATCGCCGTCACCCGAGGCGATGTCTTCCAGCGCATCGCGCACCACGGCCAGCCGGCGCGTGACGCGGGCAATGACGGCGCCCAGCAGCGCAATCGCCAGGATCAGCGAAATGGCAACGATGGCGCCCGACACCTTGAGCAGCGAACCCAGCGCGGACAGCGCCTCGTCGCGCTGCACGGCCACCACCAGTTGCCAGTCCGTGCCGGGCACGCCCTGGCCGTAGAGCAGGAAGTCCTTGCCGCCGACGGCCGTGCGCATGCCGGAGTCCGCCTTGGGCAGGGCCTGGATGGCGTCGGCACGCAACTGGGGCGAGAGCGCGGAGACGGGCTTGAGCGTGAGTGCCGGATCGGGATGGGTGACGATGGCACCGGCCTCATCCACCAAGAAGGCAAAGCTGCCCGGCGTGGGCCGGATGGCGCCCACGGTGCGCACCACCGTGGTCAGCAGCACGTCGGTGCCGACCACGGCGACGGGATTGCCGGCCGGGCCCACGGGCTCGGCAAAGGTCACGCCCACTTCGGGTGGAGAGACAAACAGATAGGGCGCCGTCACGATGGGCCTGCCTTCCTTGAGCGCCTGCCTGAACCAGGGGCGGGCCGTCACGTCGTAGTCGGCAGCCATCTCGTTGAGGAAGAACATGCGCTTGTCGGTGTAGCCGAAGTAGGCATCCGAGAAGCCGCCGCCGTCGCGCAGCGCCTGGACCACGGCACGCGGCTCCGGCGTATCGACCGCCTGCGCCAGGGTATGGGTCAGCAGGCGCTTGGTCGCCACCCATTCGCCCAGAACCTGGGCCTGGGCGTTCACCAGCTGGCGGCTCTGGTCGTCGAGGGTGGACAGCACATGGCGCTGCACCGTGAGGAAGTTGGCAATGGCCAGGGCCAGCATGGCCACGGTGACGATGGCCACGCTGAGCGCGATGAGTCGCGCACGCAGGGACTGGAACATAGAAGAATTACTTATTGCAAGAAGATGCTACATACGTTAGCAAATTTTCTTGACAATACGCGTTCTTGCAGGCGGTGCCCCCTGGCCGCCGAAGCCTATGCGGGAAATTCGCTCCCCTTCAGCGCCTCAGCGCTCCCCAGCCAGCAGCCTGCCCAGCGCCTCGTAGGCCGGCAGCGAGGTCGGGTCATTGGCCGCATTGCCAGCCACCGGATGGGAGGCAAAGCGCGCAATCACCATCTGTGCCTTGGGATCGATATAGACGGTCTGGCCATGCACGCCGCGCGCCGCGAAGGCGCCATGGGCGTTGTGCGTGACCCACCACATGTTGCGGTAGGTCCAGCCCGGCAGCAGCTTGTAGCCGGCCTTGGCAAAGGCCGCCGCATCGCCGCCACGGCGGATGTCGTCCACGGCGGCTGCGGGAACGATCTGCTGGCCATTGAACTGGCCCCGATTGCGCAGCATCTCGCCAAAGCGCGCCAGGTCCCGCAGGCCCAGGTTCAGGCCACCGCCTGCAAAGGGCGTGCCTGTGGAGTCCACCGACATGTAGGCATCCTGCTCGGCGCCCAGGCGGCTCCAGATGCGCTCGGACAGCAGATCGGCCACCGATTGGCCGCTCACGCGCGCCAGCACCCAGCCCAGCGCATCGGTGTTGGCCGTGCGGTAGCCGAAGGCCTTGCCGTGCACGCCTTCGGGCTTCACGGTCTGCAGGAATTCGTAGTAGCTGCGCGGCCCGGTGTAGTCCTTGGCCTTGGGCAGCGGGTTGCCCGCTGCCGCGTGCGCCCAGACCTCGGCCTGGGGGTCCGCATAGTCTTCGCTGAAGCGTATGCCCGTGGTCATGTCCATGAGTTGGCGCACCGTGGCATTGCCGAAGGCCGAGGCCGCCAGCTCGGGCACGTATTCCGACACGCGGCGCGAGGGGTCGAGCTGCCCCTCGGCAGCCAGCATGGCCGCCAGCGTGCCGACGAAGGACTTGGTCACCGACATGGCGCCGTGCTGGCCTTCGGGTTTGAGCACGCCGAAGTAGCGCTCATAGACCACGCGGCCCTTGTGCAGCACCACGATGCCGTCGGTGTAGTTGGCCTTGAGCGAATCGCGCCAGGTCATGGGCTGGCTGGCACCCAATGGCGTGAAGCGCAGATCGTCGATGTCGTCGCGCAACGCCTGGGCCAGCGGTGCCGCAGACGCCAGGCCGCGCGACACATTCACCGTGGGCATGAGCTGGCGAAAGTGCGAGACGCTCCAGCGCATGGCGGGAAACTGGAAATAGGAGCCGTCGTCGAAGCGCAGCGTGCGGTCCGGCGGTGGCGGTGAGCCCACCATCCAGCCCAGCTTTGCGGGGTCGCTGGCATCGGCATCGGGATAGGAGGGGGTCTTGGCTGCGGTGACCCCTGCCGTGGCTGTGGCGAACACAAGGCTGCCAGCCAGGGCACCGGCGAAATGTTTGAGCTGCATGGCGGCAACCATACTACGGTTGCCCCGGCGCCAAGATCCGCTGCCAAAGCGTGCGCCCAGTTGGCGCAAGCACGACAAATGGGTTTCTCGTTGGACTAAGCTTCAAATAGTTTTTGAAAATCAAAGCCTGGCGAATGCCCATGAAAAGCCTGCAAGACCTGGATATCTTCGTGCGCACCGCAGACAGCGGCAGCCTCTCGGCCACGGCGCGTGCCCTGGACCTGACCCCGGCTGCGGCCAGCGCAGCGCTCAAGCGGCTGGAGGCAGAGCTGGGCGTGACCCTGTTCGTGCGCTCCACGCGCAGCCTGCGGCTCACGCAGGAGGGCGAGCTGTTTCTGGAGCACTGCCGCCCCGCGCTGGCCGGCCTGCGCCAGGTGCGCGACCAGTTGGCTGGCGGCCAGGCCGCTTTGCGCGGCACGCTGCAACTGGCCGCCCCCTCCGACCTGGGCCGCAATGTGCTCATGCCGTGGCTGGACGAGTTCCAGAGCCAGCACGCAGGCGTGGATCTGCGCCTGCACCTGTCCGACCGCGCGGCCAATGTCTACAGCGAGCCTGTGGACGCGGCATTTCGCTATGGCAGGCCGCAGGATTCCAGCCTGGTGGCCTTGCCGCTGTCGGACACGCACCGCCGCGTGCTCTGCGCCGCGCCTTCCTATCTACAGGAACGCGGCGCCCCGGCAACGCCCCACGACCTGGCCGGACATGACTGCCTGTGCTTCATGTTGGGCGAGGAAGTGCACGACCGCTGGAGCTTCTGGCCGGCAGGGCAGGGGGCTGCCGTACCTGAGCCCGTCCATGTGCGGGTGCGCGGCCGCAATGTGGCCAATGACGGAGATGCCGTGCGGCGCTGGGCCGTGGCCGGGCGGGGGATTGCCTACAAGTCGTATTTCGACGTGGCCGAGGACCTGGCCCGGGGCCGCCTTCTTGCGCTGTGCACCGACTGGACGACCGAGTGCGTGCCGCTGTTCCTGGTCGCCCCCAGCCGCAGGCAGTTCACGCCGCTGGTGCGTGCGTTGCGGGATTTTGTGGCAGTGAGGCTGGCCGAGCTGGAGGCGGCACAGCCCTGAGACATCACGAATCCCGCGTCCCCAGCTCCACAGGCCCGTGCACATGGTGCTCCGCGCAGACCTGCCGCGAGAGCACATGGGTTTCGATCACTTCGGCGGCATTCTCGGCCGTGAGCCGCCCGTACCAGATGCCGTCCGGATAGACGATGGCCAGCGGGCCATGGTTGCAGGGGTACTGGCAGCTGGTCTGCAGCAGGCGCAGCCTGGCACGCAGTTCGCTGCTGGCCTGCACGGCCTCGCCCAGGCTTTGCCAGACGGCCACGGCGCCCAGTGCCGTGCAGCGCGGTCCCGTGCAGACCAGGGCATGGTGCTGGTGGTCCGGCACCTGGGACCAGGCCTGGGGATCGTGCTGCCATTGGTCGCCTGCGGATTCGGCCACATCCGGGGTCTGCAGGGCTTGCCTAATCTGCGGCGCCAGCAGCGCGGGCATGGCCGCAGCGCCCAGCAGATGGTCGGCAAACCGCACCTGCACGGTCTGGTCCGGCAACTGCGAGCGCCAGCGCATGGCCAGCTTGTGCAGCCAGCGCAGCAGGGCAGGCTCGTCGGGCGAGAACAGGGGCAGCACGACGATGGAGCGGGCCGGCAGGCATTGCTGCAGCGCCTCGGGCAGCGAGGGTGCAGCCTTGTCCACGAAGGATGTGACGACCTTGCAGGCCGGCTCCAGCGTCTGGCGCAAGGCCTCGGCCAGTTCGATCAGGCTTTGGCGCGATGCTGCGCCCGTGCCGCCGCGGCCCAGCACGATCACGGCGTCGGGCCTGGGCGGGATGGAAGTTTCAGAGGAGTTCATCGGGAATGAAGCTGATGCGCAGCCGGCCGGTGGCGGCATGGATGTCCACCTCGGCAGCCACGCCGTAGACCTGGCCGATGGTGGCCGGCGTCAGTACCTGGGCCGGTGTGCCATGGGCAACGATGCGGCCTTGTTCCATGAGATAGAGACGGTCGCAGTAGTGGGCGGCGATGTTGAGGTCGTGCAGGGCGACGATGCTGCTGATCTGCAGCCTGCGCACCAAGCCCATCAACTCCAGCTGATGGCGTATGTCCAGGTGGTTGGTGGGCTCGTCCAGCAGCATCAGCCTTGGCTGCTGGGCCAGCGCGCGGGCCACGAGCACGCGCTGCTTTTCGCCGCCGGAAAGGCTGGAGAAGCGACGCGCCTCCAGCGCCAGGGCATTCACCTGGGCCAGCGCCTGGCGCATGCAGGCGAGGTCCTCGGCGCTGTCGCCCGCCCAGGGGGACTGGTGGGGGATGCGGCCCATCATCACCGCCTCGCGCACGGTGAAGTCAAAGCTCTGCGGCGCCTCCTGCGCCAGGACCGAGACCTGGGCCGCGAACTCGCGCGCCGTCATGTCCCGGATGTCGCGCTGGTCCAGCAGCACGCAGCCTGCGTCGGGCCGCAGCACGCGATAGAGCATGCGCAGCAGGGTGGACTTGCCGCTGCCGTTGGGGCCGATGAGCCCCACGCATTCGCCGCTGTGCAGGGCGAGGCTGGCCTGGTCCACGATGCGCGGGGCGTCGGCACGCCGGGCATCGGCACTCCAGCACAGGTCCTGGGCTTGCAGCTTCATGGGCCGCGCCCTCCCTGCACCGGCTGGCGCACCAGCATCCAGACGAAGAAGGGCCCGCCGATCAGCGAGGTGATCACGCCCACGGGCAGTTCCATGGGCGCAAAGGCCGTGCGCGCGACAAGATCCACCAGCACCAGCAGCAGGGCGCCGGCCACGGCAGCCACGGGCAGCACGCGCCGGTGGTCCGTGCCCACCAGCATGCGCGCGGCGTGCGGCACGATCAGCCCCACAAAGCCGATGGCGCCGCTGACCGCCACCATGGTGCCCGTGAGCAGCGAGACCGCCAGGAACAGTGCGCGCCGCAGCCGTGCCGTGTCCACGCCCAGCGTGGCGGCGGCCTCGTCACCGGCCAGCAGGGCATTGAGCGGGCGCGTCTGCAGCCCCAGCCAGAGCATTCCCGCAGCCAGCACGGCGGCGGGAATGCCCAGTTCCTCCCACTGCGTGCCGGCCAGGCTGCCCAGCGTCCAGGTCAGCAGGGCATTGGCCAGGTCACGCTGGCCCGATGACAGGGTGATCAGGCTGGTCACGCCCGCCAGCACATAGCCGATGGCCACGCCACCCAGGATCAGCCGCGTGGCATGGATGCGGCCCTGGGAGCGCGCCAGCAGGTAGACCGCCACGGTGGCCGCCAGCGCCCCGGCAAAGGCCCCGGCCGTGAGGGCGTACATGCCGGCCGAGGCCAGCGCACCGAAGGCCAGCACGGCCACGGCGCCCACCGACGCACCCGAGGACACGCCCAGCAGATAGGGATCGGCCAGCGGATTGCGCACCATGGCCTGCATGATGGCGCCCACCACGGCAAGCCCCGCGCCCACCAGGGCCGCCAGCAGCACGCGCGGCATGCGGATCAGCCAGACGATCTGCTGGTGCTGCGGCGTGATGCCCTCCAGCGGCGGCGGCTGCATGCCCAGCGCCTGCAGCAACCGGCTCCAGGCAATGCGCCAGACCGTGCCGGCCGGCATGTCCACGGGCCCCCAGGTGATGGCCAGCGTCATCACCAGCAACAGGGCCGCGAACAGCAGCAGGCACCAGGCGCGGGCAGCGCCCGGGCGGCTGTGCCAGCGGGTGCGTGCCTCAGTGCCCGGCATGGGCGGTCGCCGGCACGCGGTCGGGGTGCAGGGCCTGGGCCAGCGCGCGGGCCCGAGCGATGTTGCGCGGGCCGGGCGTGGCCTCGGCATAGGTCATCACGAAGAACCGCTTTTCGCGAATGGCATCGACGCCGGCCAGCTCGGGCTTGGCCAGCAGGAAGTCGATCTTGCCCTGGGCATGGGGCTGGCCGTAGTCGATGATGACGATCCACTGCGGGTTGCGCTGCACCACGTCCTCCCAGTTGCCTGCGGGCCAGTTGCTGGGAATGTCGTCGAAGATGTTGCGCCCGCCCGCTTCCTCGATCATGGCCTGCGGCATGCCGTAGCGGCCCACGGTCACGGGGATGTCCTGGCCGCTGTCGTAGACGAAGACCGAAGGCCGCTGCCGCACGCCCTGCATGCGCTCGCGCAGGTCCTTCAGGTCGCGCTCCAGCCCCTGCGCCAGTTGCTCGGCATGGGCGTCGATGCGGAAGATGCGGCCCAGGTTGCGCAGGTCGGTCAGGCCGTCTTCCAGCGCCACCTGGCTGCGCGGCCCCACGCGGATGCACGATTCGGACAGCACATACGAGGCAATGCCGTGGCGCTGCAGCACCTCGGGCGTGACCTGGCCCTGGCGAAAACCGTAGCTCCAGCCGCCGAAGACGAAGTCGGCCGAGGCGCCCAGGATGGCCTCCAGGTTCATCTCGCGCTCGGCCAGCCGCGGCACGCGGGCCAGCTGGGCCTGAAAGGCCGGGTCGATCTGCTTGGCCTGCGTGATACCGCTGTAGCCCACCAGCCGCTCGCCCAGGCCCAGAAAGAGAAACATCTCGGTGATGTTCACGTCATGGGTCACGGCGCGCAGCGGTGCGTTGGCGTAGGTCACGGGGCTGCCGCAGACATTGACGGTCACGGCCGCCTGCGGTGCGGCAGCCGGTGCCGGCAGTTCACTGGTGGTGCCGGAATCGCTGCGCGAGCAGCCGGCCAGCAGCAGGGTGGCCGCCAGGGCGCCAGCGCACAGGCCCTGGAGACCGTGGAGGCTTTTGGAGCGCGCCATGGCCATCAGAACCGGATATGCGCCGCGATCTCGAAGCGGCGGCCTTGCCCGACCAGGAACTGGCTGCCGTAGCTCGATCCCACATAGACTCTGTCGGCCAGGTTGCGGCCGATCAGGCTCAAGGTGGTGCGCGGGTCCACCTGCCAGCTCAGCGCGGCGTCGGCCACGGTGTAGGCGGGCAGGTTCACGGTATTGGCGTTGTTGCCAAAGCGGTCACCCACGTAGCGCAGGCCCAGCGAGGCCTGCCAGGCGCCCACGCGGTAGTGGCCCCAGAGGTTGGCCGTGGTCTTGGCCACGTTCTGCGGGCGGTTGCCGGCGCGGTTGCCGCCGGCCTCGATGAGCTTGTCGAACTGGGCATCCACATAGGACAGGTTGCCCTCCAGGCGCAGGGCGGGCGTGGCCTGGAAGTTGGCAGTGACCTCGGCGCCGCGCGAGGACTGGCTGCCGCCCTGGATGGAGATGGCCGGGCGGTCGGGGTCGCGCGTGATGATGTCGTCCTTCTTGATGTCGAACACGGCCAGCGTCCATTCGCCGCGCCCGCCTGCCACCTGCTGCTTGATGCCGATCTCGGCCTGGTGGCCCTTGCTCAGCTTGTAAGCCGTGTTGGCCAGGTTCAGCGAGACCAGGCTGTTGACGGGATCATGGCCCGAGCTGATCTGCCCATAGACATGGGTGTCGCGGGCCAGCTCATAGGTCAGGCCCAGGCGCCAGGAGGTGGCGGCCAGCGTCTTGTTGAAATCCGCGCCGCCCACCAGGGAATGGCTGGCAAAGCTGTAGACATCGCGGCGCAGTCCGGCCATGGCCAGCCAGCGGTTGCTGATGCGCCAGGCATCCTCCAGGTACAGCGCATGCTGGGTCACGCCGGTTTCGGTCTTGGCCTTGGTGACATCGGGGCTGGCCCAGCTGCCATGCACGGGGCCCCAGGCCGAGACCGTGGACGAGCCGCCATAGGGCGAGTTGTTGGACAGCCGCAGGTTGATGCGCGCGGCCTCCCAGCCCATGGCGATCTTGTGCGAGCCCCGGTCCACGTTCAGGCCCAGGCGATTGCCGGTCTGCTCCAGGTCGTGCAGGATTTCCAGGTAGTCGGAGCGGCCCACGGTCCAGGTGGCGGGGTTGAGCGCGTAGGCCTCGATGTTGCGCCAGTGGCGGTCCGACTGCACGTGGTACAGCTCGTTGCGCACCGTCAGCCAGTCATTGGCCTTCCATTGCACCTTGGCGCGCAGGCGCTCGTCGGCATAGCGCAGCACGCTGTCTTCGGCGTTGTAGTTGCGGTCGCGCAGGGACTCCACCACCTTGCCGTCCAGGCCCGGCGTGCCCCAGTAGCGGCTGGGCTTTTGCACGCTGCGGTCGGCAATCAGGTCGATCTGCAGGTCGCTCGTGGGCTCCAAGCGCAGCGTGCTCATGAACTTGCCGTTGCGCGACTGGTCCAAGTCGCGCTCGCCCGCGCTGCGCGCGGTGTAGCTGTCGATGCGGTAGCTGGCATAGGCGCCCAGGGCGCCGGTCACGCCCAGGCCCACGCGCAGCGTGTCGTCCGTGCCAGCGCCCAGCAGCACCTCGGCCGAGCTGGTGCGGCTGGGCTGCTTGCGGATGGCGTTGACCGTGGCGCCCATGGTGCCGCTGCCATACATCAGCGAGGCCGGGCCGCGCAGCACGTCGATGCGCTCGTAGCCCCAGCTGTCCCCGGGATAGGCCGTGGTGCCGGCGGCCACGCCCAGCACCATGCCGTCTTCGGCCACGCCCACGGAGTTCACGCCCGCAAAGCCACGGCTGCTGAAGGACAGGCCGCCGTTGCCCGGCGTGCTGCTGGAGGTCAGGCCCACGGTGCGCGTGACGGCGTCCACCAGGGCGTAGTCGCCGCGCTCCTGCATCTGCTCGGCAGAAACACCATCCACGCTGGCAGGCACTTCCTGGTTGGAGACGCCGGTATGGCTGGCCGAGCGCGCAGGCTGGGCCAGTTGCTGGCCGATGCGTTCGGCCTGGCCGGTGACCTGCACTTCGGGCAGGACAGTCTGTGCCTGCACAGGAGCGGACAGGAAGGCGCAGGCCAGGGCCAGCGGGCTCAGCCGAAGGCAAAGGGAATCGGCAGCACGGGTGCTGGGAACGCAGGAAAGGGAGGAATGCATTTCGAACATCGGTCTTCGACCGCCTGATGCGAAAGCAAGGCACTGCCGCCTCTCCAGCCAGCGTGCAAGGATAGGGTGCAGGACATTGCCATCCGCACCCCGCAGACAGTCAAGAAAGCGCCCGCTCAGCGGGCGCGAAACGCAGCAGGCCGGTCTCCGGGCTCACAAGCGGCGCAAGGACATGCCTTGCGCCCAGCGCCCCGTCTTCCCAATCCACCCGCGAAAAGCTGCATGTTGCAGACCACGCCATGAACCAGTGACAGCCTGTCATCGCCCCTCCGCAGGGTTGCGGAGACTGGCGGGACAGGCGTGGAGCGCCTTGACTTGTTTACCGTTGCGGGGGCAGCCAAGGCCTGTGCCGGCAGCGCAAAAAGCATTTGCTGGCAGTCACCTTGTTCCCGTTTCATCCCCATGGCTGGCATGTGGACACCTGTTGCACGGATGCCTTTGCAGGCGCGGCATTATAGCCAGCGGCCCGCGTCGGTAGCCTGCGGCGCGTCGTGCAGCAGCAGTTCCAGCCCCAGGCGCCCGCCCCGGTGAACGCGGCTGATGGCATGGCGCAGGTGCACGCGGTAAAAGCCTGCCGCACCGCGCACCGGGCGCGGCCCCGTGGCGATGATGGCCGCATCCCCCAGGCCCAGCGGCAGCACCATGGGGCGCGATTGCATGCGCGGTCGCTGCTCGGTCATCACGAACTCGCCGCCCTCGAAGTCCTGGCCCGGCCGGGACAGCAGCAGCACCAGCTGCAGCGGGAACACCGCCGCACCTTCGCTGTATGAGCGCAGCGGGGCATGGCCCGCCTGCGCCACATGCAGCAGGTGCGACTGCGGATGCATCTGGCCGCGCTGGTGGCCCAGCTGCCCGAAGGCCTCGAACGAGGCGGGCAGGGCAGGCTGCATGTCCATTTGGGCACGCCAGCGATTGGCAATGGCAAGCAGGTGCCGGTACAGCACCGGGCGCCATGTGTCGAGGGAGGGCGGCAGGCCATTGCGCATGGCCGCCTCGCTAGCCAGGGCGCGGCTTTCATCCGCATTCAGCAGCCGTGGCAGCAGGCAATGGCCCTCTGCATCGAGCTGGGTGGCAATGCGGCCCCAGTCCAGGCCGGCGAAGCGATCACTGCTGTTCAGCCCATCCATTTCGACCCCTCCATTCAACCCGCCTTGCGAAAAGTGAGATTGATGCGCCGCCCGCCCAGCAGCGGGTGAGGCTGGTCCTTGAGCGGCAACACGCCGTGGTGGCGCAGCCGATCCACGCCGCCCCAGACCACCACGTCGCCATGCTGCAACAACACCCTGGCCGTCTTGTCCGCGCGCGCAAGCCCTCCAAACAGAAATGTGGCCGGCATGCCCAGTGACACCGAGACGATGGGCGCGACAAGGTCACGCTCGTCGCGGTCCTGGTGCAGGGACAGGCGGCTGCCGGGCAGGTACTGGTTGATCAGGCAGGCGTCGGGCGCGAAGCCCTCGAAGCCCGCAGCGGCGGCCGCTTCGCCCGCCAGCTGCGCAAACACGGCCGGCATGGCGGGCCAGGGCTGGCCGCTGACCGGGTCGATGGCGCTGTAGCGGTAGCCGCGCCTGTCGCTGGTCCAGCCCAGCGTGCCGCAGTTGGTCATGGCCACCGACATGGTGAAGCCGCCCGGCGTGACCAGATGGCGCAGCGGCGCCTGGGCCATGACGCCGTCCACCGCAGCCAGCAGTGGCGCCGCATGGGGCAGGGCATGGCCGCGCAGCACCACGGACTGGGGACCAATGGGTTCGATGCCCATGGGAGGTTCATCGGCAAAAAGATCCAGCGTGCTCATACCGGCCGTCCATCAAAGTGCGTCATATCAGAGTGCGTCATATCAGAGTGCGTCATGAAAGATCAGCCCCACGGTATGGCGATGGCCGCTTCGGACGCGGCTGACGCCATGGCGCATGGCCGCGCGGCGGTAGCCTGAGCGCCGCCCCGGCACGGGCCGGTGGCGCACGGCCAGGACCAGCGCATCGCCCTGGTCCAACGCCATCACATCGGCCCGTTGCCTGTCGCCATCGGCCTGGGTGATGACGAATTCCCCGCCCGCAAAGTCCTGCCCCGGCCGCGACAGCAGCAACACCACCTGCAGCGGAAACACATGCTCTCCATAGACATCCTGGTGCAGGCAGTTGTAGTCGCCCTCGCCGTATTGGAGGATCAGCGGCGTGGGCCGCAACTGGCCGTGCGCGTGGCAGCGCGCCAGGAAGTCCCGCAGCCGGTCCGGATAGCGCACATCCAGCCCCATGCGCTGGTTCCAGCGGTTGGCCACCGGCACCAGGCGGGAATACAGCTGTTCGCGCAGCCTCTGCAGCAGAGGTGGCAAGGGGTAGTCGAAATACCGGTATTCACCACGCCCGAAACCGTGGCGGGCCATGACGATGCGGGAGCGAAAACCGTCTTCCCTGGTGTAGAGGGCCGCCAGGTCACGGCATTGCTGCGCGTCCAGCAGGCCGGGTAGCCGGGCACAGCCGTGCTCGTCGAGCTGGTGCTCCATCTGCGTCCATTGGCAGGGCGGGGCGGATTCGCAAGCTTCGTTGTCGAAAAGACGGAGGTTGTGCATGGCGGGCGCGGTTGGCGGTATGGGCGCTGTGGGCAATTGCCGCAGTCTAGGGCGCCGCAGCAGCGCCTGCATCCCGCTTCTTGCAGTGGACAGAATGTCAACCGGCGGCAGCGCCTGCCAGCCGCGTGCTGGACAGGCCTGGGAGGGCCGGCTGGCAGCTGCAATTGAACAATCGCGGCATTCCTGCAAACGCCTCAGGCCCGCCATGTCCAGCAACGTCCATCACCTCTATCTGTTCTTCGATACGCCCCTGCAGCTGCGCCGCGTGCAACTGATCTGCCAGTACCTGGCCCGGCAGTCCTGGGAGCAGGCCGAGCGCTGGATCCATGAGCTGGACCCCGCCCTGGACCGGTCCGTGCTGTGGGATGACGACTGGAGCAATGCCAGCGCCCTGGGCCATCCCCAGCATCTGGAGCTGGGCTTCGACACCCGCACCACGGCGGGCATGCCCTGGCGGCTGCTGGAGACCTTGTTCCAGCACGGCCTGCAGGCGGCGGTGCTGCATGTCTTCTACGACCAGGTGGGAGAGAGCGAGCGCTATCACTTCGATGCCGGCCAATGGGTCAGCCACCATGCCTGGCTGGCCCGCTACCCGGAGCGCCAGGTGCTGGTCGATCCCGACGCAGAGGTCTATCCGCGCCCGGGGCAGGAAGAGGGCAACGATGGCACCTCACTCAGCAATCCCGCCCAGCCCATGGCCATCAGGCAACTGCGCGAGCGTGACCAGGAGCGCGATCGCCAGGCCCAGGAGTCCGTGCAGGCCCTGCTGGAGACCATGGCCAGCCTGCGCAAGAGCGGCGTGTCGCCGGTGGACGGCATCGCGGGCCTGTTCATGCTGCGGGCAGGCTTTCGCGGACTGTGCGAGGCCGTCGCGTTCACCGTCGTTGCCGCCCTGGCTTTCAGAGGCAAGGGCCTGTGGCTCTGGCTGGCCCTGGGATTGGTACTGGCGGTCGTGCTGCCGCTGTACCGGATGGCCAGTGCGCGGCGGGAGTTTGCGGGGCAGGGCGGCAGCGAACCGGCATCCTGAGACAATCCGCGCTCGGCAGAATGAAACAAATTGCACAAGATCCGGCAAAGTCCCAGGAGAGGGTGAACAGGATGTGGATACCGACCGTCGTCACGGCAGGATGGACATGCGCCATCAGGCGCCGTCTTTTTGAGCAGGGCCAACGCTGATGCAGCCCACCGCAATCGAGCAGGGCCCCGCCGTGGCCGCAGGCGTTCATGAGGATTTCGGCCATCTTCTGGGTCTGTACATGCGCCGCATCCGTGCCAGCGCTTCGGGGGTGGCCACCGAGATCGGGCTGAGCCGGGAAGCCGTCAACAACTGGAGGAATGGGGTTTCCCTGCCCAATCCGCGCTCGCGCGACCGGCTGGCCGCCTGCGCCCAGTATCTGCGGCTGACGGAGGCGGAGACCAATCGCCTGTTCTCCGCCGCCGGCTTTGCCACGCAGTTCCCGCTGCAGGCGCCAGCCGCTGGCGCCCAGCCTTTTGCCGGCTTCATGGACCGGCTTTTTGCCCAGCTGGCCCAGGCCTCGCCCTATGCCATCACCATGCTGCTGTCTCCCGCGCACTGGGGGCAGCCCCCGTTCCGCCAGGAATTGCTGCTGCGTGCCCGCGCCCAGTACGGCGCCGAGGCGGTACTGCACATCCAGCCGCCGTACAGCGTGAGCACGGCCCCGGCCGACTACTTTGCGGCCCTGGGCCGGCAATGCGGGCTGGGCGAGGTGGGCTCGGACTATGAATTCGAGGCCCTGCTGGAAAAGCGCCTGCTGGCAGGCGGCCGCCTGTTCTGCCTGGTCAGCCGTTTCGAGCAAGGCACGGCCGCACTGCGCGAGACGCTGGCCGGCATCCTGCGCAGCCTCAGCGAAATGCACAGCGGCCGCCTGCACCTGCTGCTGTGCGGCAGCGAAGCGCTGGCCGACCTCAAGTACCGCAGCGGCGACCTGTCCCTGCTCAACATCGGCCAGGTGGCCCACTGGCCCGATCCCACGCAGGAAGACCTGGCCCTGATGGCGCGCCAGCGCTGGCCGGCAACAGCCTGGCCGGCCGAGGTCATCGAGGCGCTGCAGGCCCTGACGGGCGGGCATCCCGCGCTCTTCGAGGAAGCGCTGCAATGGCTGGTGGAGCAGGGTGTAGGCATCGCTGCCGTGCACTCGCCACTGCTGCGCGCCCATCTGGTGGCCAGTGCGCGCCTGTGGCAGACCCTGCTGCCCCTGGCCCAGGAGCCGGCCGCACGCGATCAATTGCGAAGCCTGGTGGATGCGGCATCGCTGGGCCGTGCGCGGCCTTATCTGCAAGATGCCGTGCTGCGGCGCCTGTTCTGGGGCAACCTGCTGCAGGTGCGCGGAGCGGGCGAGGGCGCCTACCTGCACTGGCGCTGCGACATCGCCCGCGAAGCCGCAATGGCAGTGCTGCAGGCATGAACGGCCCGGCCCGCCTTCTGCAGCTGCCCCGATCCTATTGGCGCGCCGCGCTGCTGGCCTTGTTCACGCTGTTCATAGGCACCGCCATCCTTCTGCCCCGCTACAACCCCGTTACCCGCAGCAGCCTGCAGGGCGCGGAAAGTTCAGGGCGCGTCTGGAACGAAATCATCCTGTGGCGCCTGGCCCTGATGGAGCATGTGCGCCAGCATGAAAGCTGGCCGCAGGACATCGCCAGCGTGGCACCGGAGATTGCCGAGCCCCGCGTGCGCATGAGTTCGCCCAGGCCCTTCGTGCTGCAGGCGGACATCGTGCGCGACAGCCAGATGGGCGTGCTCTCAGGAACCCAGGTCCTGCTGCAGCTGAACATGCCCAGCCAGGACTGGAGCTGCCAGGGCGGCCAGCCACCCACCCCGCCACGCTATCTGCCGCTGAACTGCAGCCCCTCGCCAGGCCAGCCAGAGCACGAACCCTTTGGCTGGCTGCGCAACATCATCTGGACCTGCGCCCTGGTCTTTGGTGGCCTGGCCCTGCTGTGGCTGGTCCGCCATCCGCTGATAGGCCCGGCGCAGCTCAAGCCCGGGCGCCTGCGCCGCAAGCCGTACCAGCATCTTCCCCAGCTGGACCGGCTGCTGCGGCTCACCGGCCGGCGGTCCGCCGTGCTGCGCGCCGCAGGCATACGCCCGCCCGACTGGCAGCGTGCCCTGCGCCTTGCCGGCGCCAGCCCCGCCGCCCGCGTGCGCGCCCTGGCCGAACGACTATCGGCCACCTGCAAAACCGCCGAGGGCGAATGGCCCGTGCCCGGTGGCATGTTCGAATGGACGCTGCCGCCGGACCTGCCCATCGCCCTGGGCCGCTGCCTGGTCTATGCGCTGCCAGAGCAGCTGGAAGAACTGGAAGAGGGCGAACTCGTGCGCCAGCTGCGCCTGCTGCAGACCGGCGGCGATGTGGTGCTGATCCTCAGCCCCCAGCATCCCCAGTCGCCCATGCCGCTGCTGCAGCGCCATGCCGAGGACCGCGCCAATCTGCACGCAGTGCTGGACAGCCCCGGTCAGACCGAATGGCTGATGGGCGGCGAGCCCGCGCAGGTGCTGCTGCGGCTGCTGGCCGCGCAGCTGCAGGTCACGCGCATCTCGCCCTACCAGACGCGCGGCGGCGTGACGCGCGAGGACGTGTTCTTCGGCCGCGAGCGCCTGCTGGCGCGCGTACTCAACCGCGAACCGGCCAACTACCTGGTCGTGGGAGGGCGCCAGCTCGGCAAAAGCAGCCTGCTCAAGGCCGTGCAACGGCGCCTGCAGGAGCATCCGTCCATTGCCTGCCACTACCTCTCGCTGCGCGACCACCGACTTACGCCGCGCCTGGCCACCCAGTTCGGCCTGCCCGTGGAGACACCGCTGGAGGCCATCATCGAACACCTGCAGTCGCAATCGCAGGGCAGGCGGCTGTACCTGCTGATCGACGAGGCCGACCTGTTCTTCCGCGATGAGGCCCGCAACGGCTATCCCCAGCTCAGCGCCTTGCGCGCGCTCAGCGAGGAGGGCCGTTGCTGGTTCATGCTGGCTGGATTCTGGGATCTCTATGCGGCCGCGTTGCTCGACTACCAGTCGCCGCTGCGCAACTTCGGCGACATCCTGGCCATCGGTGGCCTGGAGCCGTCCGCCTGCCAGGCACTGGCCACCGAGCCGCTGCGCAGGCTGCGCGTGGGCTACGCCAACGACGCCCTGGCCGAACGCCTGATCGAGGCCAGCGGCAGGCGGGCCAATCTGGTCGCCATCCTCTGCCAGGAATGCCTGCAAGCCCTGGGGCCCGACGAACGCGTGATCGAAGAGCGCCACCTGCGCCAGGCGCTGGAATCCCAGCCCGTACAGGATGCGCTGGTCGGCTGGGGCCGCCTGAGCACCGACGAACAGGCCTGCCGCCTGGACCGCATCGCCGTCTATCACACGGCCCAGCAAGGTCACACCAGCCTGACCGCGCTCGACGCCCTGGTCCAGGCCCACGGCGCCACCGGCCAGGCCCAGGCCTTGCGCCGATCCCTGGCCCGCCTGCAACTGGCCTACGTCCTGCGCCGCGATGAAACCCACGGCGTGCACGACGCACGCTACGTCTTCACCATCCCGCTGCTGCAACGCCAGTTCGAACCGCAGGAGACGGAGTTGTTGTTGAGGCAGGAACTGGAGAGCCTGGGAAGAGGGTTGAACAGCTGAAAAAAGAGGCGGAAGACAGGCAGGCCTGGTGCAGGAAGAGTGCCTTACCTGGGTTTGGACAGTGTTAATCGCAACTGTGATTTAACATAATATACATCGTATCAATCAAAGCATCGCAGCCTCCATCAACCCCATCTCGGCGCTGCTCATGAGCGCTTCGATGTCGGTCAGAATCAGCATGCGTTCGACATCGCCGCTCTTGAAGCATCCCATACCCATGATGTAGCCGGCATCCACCGAGGCACTCATCTGGGGCGCCGGCTTGATGTTGTCCGCGCCCAGCGCCAGAACGTCCGACACCGAATCGACCACCACGCCGATGACCCGTCCGCGCACGTTCAGCACGATGACGACGGTGAAATCGGTGTACTCGGCCGACTCGCAACAGAGCTTCAGGCGCAGGTCGACGATGGGCACGATCACGCCACGCAGGTTGATCACTCCCTTGATGAAATGCGGTGCGTTCGCAATGCGGGTGGGAGCCTCGTAGCTGCGGATCTCCTGTACCCGCAGGATGTCGATGCCGTATTCCTCGCCACCCAGGCGGAAGCTGAGGAACTCGTTGGGCATGGCGGCCACTGCCTTGGCAGCCCGTGTTGATGAGGCGGCTGTCGTCTGCGCCGTAACCGGTGCTACCGTTGGGCGCTCTTCAATCATGGCGGTCATCTTCGACTCCTTGGAGATTGGGGGCGGGTTCTGGCGCGGCGAGCCGCGCTCAGAACGACGTCCAGTCGTCAGTGCCGGTCTTGGCAGGTGCGATAGCGAGCCGGCTCGACTCAGAGGTCGATGCTGGGGCTGCAGCAGCCTTCGCCTTGAATGCCGGCCGGGCGATGTTCTTGGCACGGTCCGGGCCGCGACACTCGACGGCAGCAGCGTTGGCCGCTGGGGCCGCAGCGTGGGTCGAGCCTCCAAGTCCTTCATGCGACAGCTTGAACACCGCCACGGCCTGCACCAGTTTCTGGGCCTGGCCCTTCAGGCTCTCTGCGGCGGCAGCGCTCTCTTCCACAAGCGCCGCGTTCTGCTGCGTCACCTGGTCCATCTGGCTGACGGCCTCGCCGACCTGCCCGATGCCGGAGCTCTGCTCGACGCTGGCCGAGGTAATCTCGGCCACGATGTCACTCACGCGTTGGATCGAGGCGACGATCTCGCCCATGGTCTTGCCGGCCTCGTCCACCAGCACGGTGCCTTGCTCCACTTGCTCGACGCTACGGCCGATCAGGGCCTTGATTTCCTTGGCAGCCTCAGCGCTGCGCTGCGCGAGGCTGCGCACTTCAGACGCCACGACAGCGAAGCCGCGGCCCTGCTCACCTGCGCGGGCCGCCTCGACGGCTGCGTTGAGCGCCAGGATGTTGGTCTGGAAGGCGATGCCGTCGATCACGCCGATGATGTCGCCGATCGTGCGGCTGCTGTCGCTGATGCCTTGCATCGTGGTGACGACCTTGCCGACCACCTCGCCACCTTGCGCAGCGACGGCCGAGGCGCCCTGAGCGAGTTGATTGGCCTGCTTGGCGTTGTCGGCGTTGTTGCGGGTGGTGGTGCCCAGCTCCTCCATCGTGGCGGCCGTTTGTTGCAGGGCACTGGCTTGCTCTTCGGTGCGCTGGCTCAGGTCCTGGTTGCCCTGTGCAATCTCGGAGCTGGCTGTCGCCACGCTGTCGGCACCACTGCGAATGGCGCCCACCACGCTAGACAATTGCTGCTGCATGCTGCCCATAGTGCGCAGCAGGTCACCTTCTTCACCCCTCACACCGAGATCGATCGACTGATCAAGCTCCCCTGCCGCAATGCCCGATGCCACACGACTGACGTCGCCAAGCACGGCGCTGGTGCGACGACGCAGATAAAGTAGCCCGGCGAGCAGGCTCACGATGAGCAATGCCGTCGAGGCCATGGCAAGTTTCGACCATTGCTGCCGCGCCGCCACGGCTGCGGCCAGCTGTGCTGACGTGCGCTCATCGAGAAGAATCAGGAACTCGTCCACGGGTTTCATGATCTTGGCTTTGTACTGGTGGTACGCCAAGTCGTGCATCATCCCCAGAGCCTTGGCCTTGTCGGGTTCAGCTTGGCGCGTGAACCCACCTTTGCCGTCGTCATAAAGGCCCTTCACCATGTTCATGGCGATGGTTTCAGTGCGCACCAGATCATCTGAGTTGGCCTTGGCTTCGGCCAGCTTGGCGAGTTCGTTGTCTGCAAAGCCGGCCCGCTTCATCAGATCAAGCAGCGGCACCGTTTCGCCTGCGGGACGCACGTTTTGCGCATCGGCTGCCCGGAAGTCCCAATAGATCCGCTCGTAGGCCTGAGGCCGTGGCAGCTTGCCATTGCGAATATCCAGAATCTCGATGTATTGCTTCTCCCACTTGGCGTCACCGGTGGCCACGTAGGTGCGTGCCAGTCGGGTGAGGTCGTCAGAGCTTTGCCGCAACTCATCGGCCAGCAGGTAGGACTGGTATCGCCTGGCGGCGGTTTCGTCGGCAAGAGCGCTGCTGCGGTTGCTCATGATGGCTGCGCCAATGGTGGCCGCGCCAAGAACCAGCAGGAGAGCGGCACCAAAACTGTAGGCTTGTCTGATCTGGAGTCTCATTGTTGTTCCTTCCACTGTGCTCTCGCCCTCGACCAGGACGATGGAGTTGAGTTCGCCATGCAGGCCGATCTGGCTTGGCGCAGAGCATGGGGCTTGCGACTTTTCAGCCCCCTGCCCTGCGCTGTCCCGCGTCACCCTGAACTGGCCGGATCGGCGCAGCCACATGCTGCCATTGAATGCCAAAATTGATCCGATGACTGCATCATAGATATCAATTTAATCAAATATGAATTAAATTTTTCTATCAATTTGAGGAAATTGCTACTTATGTGCGTGAGCACATGTCCGATCCACAACTCGGCATGTACGGATATCAAGGAGTCCGCTGTCGGTGTCTGCGCGGAAATAGCCAAGCTGCAGCGCGTGCTCGGCAAGACAACCTTGGAGAACGAAATCCTCAAGGAAGCCGTGCGGTACGCCGCAGAAAAAAGTGGATTGCGCTCGCCTGTGCGCGACCTGCCTGGGCGCGGTGAAGGCTGGGCCGATGGCCGCAGCCATCGCACACCCGGCGACGACGCCGGGCTGCTCGCCGAACTGCGCCAGGAAATTGCCGACTTGCCCAGCTGGCCTGTTGTATTTGCCCTCGGTTTCAGAACGAGTGGCGCAGGCCCAGCATCAGGCCGGTCTGCGATGCGCCCGCCAGCGGGCTGCCGCCGGCTGCGGCCGAGCTGACCGAGATGGCAAGGCGCTGTCCGTTGTCAATGCGCGCGGCCTGGGCATAGACCGCCGTGCGCTTGGAGAACCTGTAGGTGGCGCGCAGGGCCAGCAAAGTGGAGCGGTCGCCGCCCTGGGCATAGCGCAGTTGCTGCAGCTGGCCATCGACCACGACGGCGGCGCTGGGGGACCAGGACAGGCCGCCCCAGGCCAGGGTGCTGCGCGGCGTGGCGCCGTTGCTGGCCGAGGCCACCTGGGCCGCGTCGTTGTCGCGGCGCATGAGGCCGGCGCCCAGCTTGATGGTGGGTGACAGCGCGGCATAGCCGTTGAGCATGATGCGGCGGTCCTTCAGGTCCGAGCGCGTGAGCCCTGCAAATGCGCCGGCGCCGCCGCGCATCTCGTCCACGGCCAGGGCAAAGCCCCAGGGCGCGGTGTCGTACTTCAGCATGGCCGACCACTGGCGGCAGGCCTGCCTGTCCGTGGCCGATTCGCCGGCGCAGTTGGTGCCGGCCGGGCTGGGGCCGGCGTTGACGGCATCGCGTCCCAGGCTGTAGGCGGCGCCCAGGCTCCAGGCGCCGAAGCGTCCCCGGTAGGCCAGGGAGTTGTCGGTGCGCGTGTTGGGGATGTAGCTGTCCAGGCTGCTCAGGCCGAAGGCGTTGGGGCCGAGCAGGTCGGCATCGAACAATGCCCAGTACAGCATGGTGTAGTTGCGCCCCAGCGAGACACTGCCCCAGCCTCCGGACAGCCCCACCCAGGCCTGGCGCCCGAAGCCCCGCCCGCCCTGGTTGAAGGTGCCGGCATCCGGGCCAAAGCCTGACTCCAGCGCAAAGACGGCGCTCAGGCCGCCGCCCAGATCCTCGCTGCCGCGCAGCCCCCAGCGCGACGGTGCCGTTCCCGTGAGGCCGGGCACGCGCGTCAGCGATCCGCCGCCTTGCACATTCGTCAGGTGCTCGATGCCGGTGTCCAGATGGCCGTACAGCGTCACCGATGAGGCGGTCTGGGCCTGGGCGCCGCCTGCTGCTGCCAGCATGGCGAGCGGGGCGAGGCGGCCCAGACAAGCCCGCAGTGGGCGCCTGGCTGGGGGTTGGGGAATGCTTTTGAGAGTGCGGTTCATGCTTGTGTCTCCTGTCGTTGTCGTTGCGGAATCGGCACGCCGCAACGCTGCGCCTTGGGAAAGGCGAGAGTGGCGGGCGCGGGGAAATGGGAGAAAGCGGCTGGGCGCCCTGCGCTTCAGGCGCCCGGGACGTCCCGGTACATGACGAAGCGCGCCACGCGGCGCGTGATCAGCCAATGGCCTTCAGGACTGCGGCCGAAGGTGTCATCGAACTCGCCAACGAGCTGGCGCGGTTGGGCCGGGCGGCCGTGCGGCGTGATGGCATCGGCCTCGTCGCAGGACCACAGCAGCACCTGGCTGCGCGCGCTGGCGCGGTCCGGGCCTTGCAGTTCCACCAGCGTGTTGGTGACCAGATGCCGGGTCATGCGGCCCGCGGGACGCCGGGAGTACGCAGCGGCGATGGCCGTGCGCCCGCCCAGTACCTCGCCGCCGGGCCGTTGCAGCTGGCCGTCTTCGGCAAACAGCTGCGCCAGGGCCTGGGCATCACCGGCATCCGCAAAGGCAGCAGCGCGCAGCACCAGGTCCAGGCAGGCCTGGCGTGCCAGCAGCCGGTCGATTTCATGGTTCATGTTTCTTGTCTCCCCGGAATTCGCAGCCTGCGATGGGCTGTCTTGATCCAGGCACCAAGCATTCCACGCTGGCATCGATCCGGCCAATGCCGGAGCCCCGGCCATCAATGCGTTTTTCTTATGGGACAATCAAAAAACGTTCTTCCAACGTACCGCGAAGCGCCTTTCAATGAACCTTTCTCTTGCCCCCTGGGCCAGCAGCAATCCCTCGCGTTTTCCCGAGTTGGCAGGCCATTTGCGAGCCATGCGCGCCATGCTGGGCGTGGTGCGCCATGGCAGCACCACGCGGGCCGCCCAGGCTATGCATCTTTCTCAGCCGGCCGTGGCGCGTTCGGTACTGCAACTGGAAGAGGCCTGCGGCATGCCGCTGTTCATGCGCGGTGCGCGCGGCATGATGCCGACCCCGCTGGGCAGCCAGCTGGCCGCCCGCATAGAGGCCATGCTCCAGCACCTGGGCAGCGGCGCGGCCGACGCCCAGGCCGCCGCCACGCTGGCGGCCAGGCGCCCTCCCCTGCCCGAGCGTTTTGCCGAGACCGTGCCTGCGGGCCAGCTGCGCGCCCTCATGGCCATTGCCGACTGCGGCAGCGAATCCCTGGCCGCGCAGTGGCTGGGCCTGACGCAGCCCGCCGTGCATGCGGCGCTGCAGGGGCTGGAAACCAGTCTAGGCATGCAGCTGTTCTACAAGCTGGCCTTCGGCACGCGGCTGACGCCGTCCGGCGAAGCGCTGCTGCGCCGTGTCAAGCTGGCCCTGGCCGAGGTGCGCGGCATGGACAGCGATATTTCCGCCTGGCGCGGCGAGATCCGGGGGCGCGTGGTGGTCGGCGTGCTGCCGCTGTCGGTGGGAATCTTCCTGCCGCGCGCGGTCGACAGCCTGGCCGCCAGCCACCCGGACATCGAGGTCAGCATCGTGGACGGCACCTACGAGAGCCTGGTGCAGCACCTGCTGAGCGCCGACATCGACGCCATCGCCGGCGCCCTGCGCGCCGACATGCCCTCCGATGAGGTACGCCAGCTGCACCTGTTCGACGATGACCTGGTCGTGGTGGCACCGGCCGGCCATGCCTGCCTGGACCGCGGCCAGCTGGTTCTGGAGGACTTGCTGCAATGGCCCTGGGTGTCGCCCCTGCCCGGCACGCCGGCCGACCGCGCCATGGTCCAGCTGTTCCGCAGCCAGGGCCTGGAGCCGCCGCGCGCCAGCCTGCGCGCCAGCAGCCCGACCATGACGCTGGCCTTTGTGCTGCAGACGGGCCGGCTGGCCCTGGCCTCGCGCGGACAGGCCCTGCAGGATGACCACGGCGGGCAGTTGTCCATCGTGCCCGTGGACCTGCCTTCCACACGCAGGCGCATCGGGCTGGCCACGCGTGCGCTGAGCACGGCATCGCAGGACCTGGAGCTGTTCATGCAGGCCTGCCGGCGGGCCGTGGGCGATCTGCCGGCCTAGGCTGAGCGCAGCGCTCGCTCAGCGCCCCATCCAGTCGAGCAGTGCCCGCGACACCTGGTGCGGCTGCTCCATGGTGCTCATGTGGCCGCTGTCCTCGATCACCACCAGCTCGGCGCCCGGGCACAGGGCCTGCATGCGCTCATGGCGTGACAGCGGGCTCCACGCATCCTGGCGACCGCAGGCCAGCAGGGTCGGGCAGCGCAGCTGCCTGAGCACATCGCCCGCATCGGGGCGGTTCAGCAAGGCATTGATCTGCGCGGCGAACACCTCGGGCGTGAAGCGCGCCACCATGTCGAGCACCTCACTGAACAGCGGCGTATCGAGCCGGTCCGGATGCACCATGCCGCGCGCCCATTGCAGGCCCATCTCGCGCATGCCGCTGTGCCGGGCGATCTGCAAGAGCGCCATGCGCTTGGCGCGTTCGCTCTCGCCGGCCTCGCACGGGGCGATGGGGTCCATGCCGGTGTCCAGCAAGGCCAGCCGCTCCACACGCTGGGGCGCCATGCCGGCAATGGCCAAGGCCACGCGCCCGCCCATGGAATGGCCCGCCAGCGAAAACCGCTCGGCCGCCACGCCATCCAGCACCAGGCGCGCCATGTCTTCGATGGTGGCCGCCGCGCCATAGGACGGAACAATGCACTCGGCAACACCGGCAAAGGACAGGGCCGCATGCTGCTCGCGCCAGACCGTCTCGTCGCACAGCAGGCCCGGCAGAAGTACCACGCAAGGCCGGCTCATGCTGCGTTCTCCAGGATGAGGTGTCCCACGGCCGTGTTCGATGC
>NZ_JBICKW010000037.1:0-320 GCF_043104645.1 Delftia sp. WSY_12 | reverse complement strand
TGCAAGGCCTCATGCGGGCGCTGCTGGTTGTAGTGCTCCACAAAGGCATCGAGCTGCATCTGCAATGCCGCTTTGTCCGCCGCAGGCTCTTTGCCCAGGGCATGCTTGAGCGTGCGGTGCATCCGCTCGTGGCGACCGTTTTGCTGTGGCTTGCCCCTCTCGATGCGCTCCGGCCTGATGCCCAGCCTTATCCACCATATCGCCAGGCGTGACAGGCCCGCCACGCCAGTAGTCGCGAACGGCGGACCGTTGTCACTGCGTATGCGCTCGGGCAGTCCGTATTGCCGAAACACCTGTTCGAAGCTGCGTTTGGCATCCTC
>NZ_JBICKW010000036.1:0-1256 GCF_043104645.1 Delftia sp. WSY_12 | reverse complement strand
AGCAGGCCGCCAACGATGCCGTTGTCGCCGGCCACGGTCTCCAGCAGGCCGCCGACCAGTCCGGTGTCGCCCGTGAGGCCACCCAGCAGGCCACCGTCGCCGCCGACCACGCCGCCAACCACGCCGCCAACCACGCCGCCCAGTAGGCCGTCGCCTCCCGTCAGACCGGCCAGCACGCCGTTGACGGTGCCGATCACCGGCTGCAGTGCCTGGCCCTGGACCTGCGTCAGGCCGTTGGCCAGGTCCGTCACCACGCCCAGCGGGCCGCCGTTCACCTGGGTCACGCCTTCGACCAGGCCCGTGACCACGGACAGGGCGCCGGTGCCGGGGTTGATCACCGCATCCAGCACCTGGCCCACAGGCGCTCCGGCCGTGCCGCCGAGCAGGTCATCGACGGTGTTCTGCACCGTGGTGATCAGGCCTTCGCCGCTGCCTGTGCCGCCACCCGGAACCAGGCCGCCCAGCAGCCCGCCGACCAAGCCGTCCTCGCCGAGCACGCCACCCAGCAGGCCGCCGTCGCCGCCGAGCAGGCCGCCGACCAGGCCGTCGTCGCCGAGCACGCCACCCAGCAGGCCGCCGTCACCGCCCAGCAGGCCGCCGACCAGGCCGTCGTCGCCGAGCACGCCACCCAGCAAGCCGCCGTCACCGCCGAGCAAGCCACCGACCAGGCCGTCGTCGCCAAGCACGCCACCCAGCAAGCCGCCGTCACCGCCGAGCAAGCCGCCGACCAGGCCGTCGTCGCCAAGGACGCCACCCAGCAGGCCGCCGTCACCGCCGACCACGCCGCCCAGCAGGCCGTCGCCTCCCGTCAGACCGGCCAGCACGCCGTTGACGGTGCCGATCACCGGCTGCAGTGCCTGGCCCGGGACCTGCGTCAGGCCGTTGGCCAGGTCCGTCACCACACCCAGCGGACCGCCGTTGACCTGGGTCACGCCTTCCACCAGACCCGTGACCACGGACAGTGCGCCGGTGCCGGGGTCGATCAGCGCATCCAGTACCTGGCCCACAGGCGCTCCGGCCGTGCCACCGAGCAGGTCGCCAACGGTGTTCTGTACCGTGGTGACCAGGCCTTCGCCGCTGCCTGTGCCGCCACCCGGAACCAGGCCGCCCAGCAGTCCGCCGACCAGGCCGTCCTCGCCGAGCACGCCGCCCAGCAGGCCGCCGTCACCGCCGAGCAGGCCGCCGACCAGGCCGTCGTCGCCAAGGACGCCACCCAGCAGGCCGCCGTCACCGCCCAGCAGGCCGCTGACCAGCTC
>NZ_JBICKW010000035.1:0-126780 GCF_043104645.1 Delftia sp. WSY_12 | reverse complement strand
CGCCCGCAGTCCGGCCAAGAAAAAACCGGAGTCAGGGCTCCGGTTCTTCATGGCGGTCGTGTCGGACCTCAGTTCGTCTCGGCCAGCTGGTCGAGGATGGCCGGGTTCTCCAGCGTGCTCGTGTCCTGGGTGATGGCCTCGCCCTTGGCAATCGAGCGCAGCAGGCGGCGCATGATCTTGCCGCTGCGCGTCTTGGGCAGGTTGTCGCCAAAGCGGATGTCCTTGGGCTTGGCGATGGGGCCGATTTCCTTGGCCACCCAGTCGCGCAGCTCCTTGGCGATCTGCTTGGCTTCCTCGCCCGTGGGGCGTGCCCGCTTCAGTACCACGAAGGCGCAGATGGCCTCGCCGGTCAGGTCGTCGGGGCGGCCCACGACGGCGGCCTCGGCCACCAGATCCGTCTTGGCGACCAAGGCCGATTCGATCTCCATCGTGCCCATGCGGTGGCCGGAGACATTGAGCACGTCGTCGATGCGGCCGGTGATGCGGAAGTAGCCCCGGTCCTCGCTGCGCACGGCGCCGTCGCCTGCCAGATAGGTCTGCCCGCCGAGTTCGGCCGGGAAATAGCTCTTCTTGAAGCGTTCGGGGTCGCCCCAGATGGTGCGGATCATGCTGGGCCAGGGCTTGGTGACCACCAGCAGGCCGCCTGCGCCGTTGGGCAGTTCGTGGCCGGTCTCGTCGACGATGGCGGCCATGATGCCCGGCAGCGGCAGCGTGCACGAACCCGGCACCAGCGGCGTGGCCCCCGGCATGGGGGCGATCACGTGGCCCCCGTTTTCGGTCTGCCAGAAGGTGTCCACGATGGGGCAGCGCTCGCCGCCCACATGCTTGTGGTACCACATCCAGGCCTCGGGATTGATGGGCTCGCCCACGCTGCCCAGCAGGCGCAGGCTGGACAGGTTCCAGTTCTTCGGATGCACGGCGGCATCGCTGTCGGCGGCCTTGATCAGCGAGCGGATGGCCGTGGGAGCCGTGTAGAAGATGGTGCAGCCGTGGCGCTCGATCATCTGCCAGAAGCGGCCCGCATTGGGGAAGGTGGGCACGCCCTCGAACACGATCTGCGTGGCGCCAGCGGCCAGCGGGCCGTAGGCCACGTAGGTGTGGCCCGTGATCCAGCCGATGTCGGCCGTGCACCAGAACACGTCGCTGGGCTTGAGGTCGAAGGTCCACTCCATGGTCTGCTTGGCCCACAGCACGTAGCCGCCCGTGCAGTGCTGCACGCCCTTGGGCTTGCCGGTGGAGCCGCTGGTGTAGAGGATGAACAGCGGGTGCTCGGAATCCACGGCCACGGGCGCGCACTCGGTGCTCTGGCCGGCCAGGATCTCGCCGAAGGTCTTGTCGCGGCCCGCCGTCATGGCACAGGCCGTGGCCGTGCGCTCGTAGACGAAGACATGGCGCACGGCCTCGCAGCCGCCCAGCGCCAGCGCGTCGTCCACGATGGCCTTGAGCGGCAGTTCCTTGCCGCCGCGTATCTGGTAGTTGGCGGTGATCACGGCCACGGCGCCCACGTCGACGATGCGTTCCTGCACCGCCTTGGCCGAGAAGCCGCCGAACACCACGCTGTGCGTGGCGCCGATGCGCGCGCAGGCCTGCATGGCCACCACGCCCTCGATGGTCATGGGCATGTAGATCAGGACACGGTCACCCTTTTGCACGCCCTGGGCCTTGAGCGCGTTGGCGAACTGCGAGACGCGCTCCAGCAGCTCGCGGTAGCTGACCTTGGTGACCTCGCCGCCATCGGCCTCGAAGATGATGGCCGTCTTGTGCTCGACGTCCGTGCCCATGTGCTTGTCCAGGCAATTGGCGCTGGCGTTGAGTTCGCCGTCGGCGAACCAGCGGAAGAAGGGGGGATTGCTGTCGTCCAGCACCTGGGTGAAGGGCTTGGACCAGACCACGTTCTCGCGCGCCAGGCGGGCCCAGAAGCCCTGGTAGTCGTTCTCTGCCTCGGCGCACAGCGCCTTGTACTGCTCCATGCCGGAGATGCGGGCCTTGGCGGCAAAGTCTGCCGGCGGCGGGAAGACCCGGTTCTCCACCAGTACCGATTCAATGGGGGATGCTGTTGCGGTGCTCATGCTTGCTTGTCTCCTGGGCTGGCCAAATAAAAATTGTGGTGTGACTGTCGGGGGCCGGTCTTACATGCCACTGACTGAAACACCCTTGGGCGCGTCTACCTGGGGATTCCCCGCAGTTCCTGGCTGTCACCGGCAATGGACTGTTTCGCCGCTAAAATCGCGCGCCCGTTTTCCACGGCCATTGTCCCCTCCCATCCACGCTCCCACACCAGACAAGCGCGACCGACCACCATGGCCCGCCAGCAAAACTCCAATCGAGCCCCCGGCTCCCCCCTGCGTCCCCTGCCTTCCCTGATCTTCGCCAGCCGCTGGCTGCAGCTGCCGCTGTACCTGGGCCTGATCGCCGCCCAGGGCGTCTACGTCTGGCACTTCCTGCTCGAGTTGTGGCACCTGATCGAGGCCGCCTTCGGCAACCAGGAAGCGCTGCAGGCGCTGATCACCAGCATCGGCTACAAGCACGATGCGCCCATCGGCGCGCTCAACGAAACCATCATCATGCTGGTGGTTCTGGCGCTGATCGACGTGGTGATGATCTCCAACCTGCTGATCATGGTCATCGTGGGCGGCTACGAAACCTTCGTCAGCCGCCTGGGCCTGGACAGCCACCCCGACCAGCCCGAGTGGCTGGGCCACGTGAACGCCTCCATCCTCAAGGTCAAGCTGGCCCTGTCCATCATCGGCATCAGCTCCATCCACCTGCTCAAGACCTTCATCAACGCGGGCAGCTACGACGTCAAGGTGCTGATGTGGCAGACCATCATCCACGTCACCTTCCTGGCCAGCGCCCTGGCCATCGCCTACACCGACAAACTGATCAACAGCACGGCCAGCAACCACTGAGCCAGTCGGCATCCCGCACCGAAGCCCCGCAGCGCCAGCCGCTGCGGGGCTTTTTTCATGGGCGGGCGCAGGGCACGCTTTTTGCCGCAGATCGGGCCTGAAGCTTTCCTCAAGCTGACGCTTGACCGATTTTATTCATCGATGACAGCATATGCCTTGTGAATCATGATCCCTATGCTCTCATTAAGTGAGCAAATAATGGCCGGATTGCAACCCCCAAGGGCTTGAAACAGCCCAAAACAGGCCTTCTTCGGCTCATGCGTTTTGACGCAGTAAAACCTGTTTTATATAATTTCGGCTTCTTTACAACCTGCCAAGCAGGTCATCGGCACCGTCTTCACGGCCTGCCGATCCCTCCGGCGGATCGTTGTGCTCCCGGCACAGCCCCGTCAACCGGGCCGAAACTCGGTCCTGATGTTGTGGGGCATCGCGCTGGCTGATCTTCAGCCACGATGCCCGCCTGAGACACCGCGCGCGCTTGCCGCCGGCTGCTCTCGACCTCTGGCTCTTGCGCACCGCTTCGCGTGCCATCCGAGCCGTCTCGGGTGCTTTCGCACCTGTTTGAATTCCAGCAACGGGGGACGGCCGTCCCCTGCAGCGAACGGCATCAGGGCTTCATTTTTGGCTTGCGCGCCAGCGTCTTCGCCCGTCGAGGACGCTGGACTGTGTTCCATCTCACCCAAAAGGAGAACGCCACAGTGGCCAAGCAGATCATCATCGATCATGTGTTCAAGGTTTTCGGGGACGACCCCAGGACCGCACTCGAGCTCGTCCAACAAGGCCTGAGCAAACAGGAGATCCTGGAGCGCACGGGCCAGTCCATCGGCGTGTTCGACGCCGACTTCACCATCGAGGCCGGCGAGATCTTCGTCGTCATGGGCCTGTCGGGCTCGGGCAAGTCCACCTTGGTGCGCATGCTCAACCGCCTGATCGAGCCCACGGCCGGGCGCATCGTGGTCGATGGCCAGGACATCAATGCCCTGAGCGAGCGCGATCTGCGCGCGCTGCGCCGCAAGGACATCTCCATGGTGTTCCAGTCCTTTGCGCTGATGCCGCACATGACGGTGCTGGACAACACGGCCTTCGGCCTGGAGCTGGCCGGCGCCGACAAGGCCGAGCGCCAGAAGCAGGCCCAGGCCGCGCTGGAGCAGGTGGGCCTGGGCGCCTGGGGCGCAAGCTATCCCGACGAGCTGTCGGGCGGCATGCAGCAGCGCGTGGGCCTGGCCCGGGCGCTGGCGTCCGATCCGTCCATCCTGCTGATGGACGAGGCCTTCTCGGCCCTGGACCCCATCATCCGCACGGAGATGCAGTCCGAGCTGCTGCGCCTGCAGCAGATCCAGCGCCGCACCATCGTCTTCATCTCGCATGACCTGGACGAGGCCATGCGCATCGGCGACCGCATCGCCATCATGAAGGACGGCCAGGTGATCCAGGTCGGCACGCCCGACGAGATCCTGCGCAGCCCTGCCGACGACTATGTGCGCAGCTTCGTGCGTGGCGTGGATGCGGCCTCGGTCTTCAAGGCCGGGGACATTGCGCGCCAGGCCCTGACCGTGGTGTCGGAGCACAGCGACCGCGGCTGCCGCGCCGCCCAGCGCCTGCTGGAGGACTCCGACCGCGACTACGCCTATGTGGTCAACGCGCGCCGCCGCTTCCTGGGCGTGGTGTCCTCGCAATCGCTGCGCGACGCACTGCATGGCCGCCCGGGCATGCTGGGCCTGAGCCACGCCTTCCTGCCCAACGTCGAGCCGCTGTCCGCAGGCACGCCGGTGGCCGAGCTGTTCGGGCCCGTGGCCGCTGCGCCCTGCGCGCTGCCGGTGACCAGCGACGACGGCCAGTTCATGGGCGTGGTCAGCCGCACCACCATGCTGCGCTTCCTGGACCGCGACACGCCGCCCGTGCCGCCGCCGCAGGAGATCGTGCCGCCCGTCACGCTCAACCCGCATTTCCCGGCCTCCAACGCCCCCACCGTCGCGCCGACCGTGGAGCCGATCGAACAACGACAAGGAGATGCCGCATGAGCGATGCCAACAACAACCTGAACCCGAACACCGCCGCTGCCGCCACCGATCCCTGGGCCGAAGCAGGCGCCAATGCAAACGCAGCCCCTGCTGCCGATCCCTGGGCAGCCGCCTCCACGCAGGCGCCCGCCGATGCGTCGCCCGATCCCTGGGGCGCTGCCAGCAGCGGCGATGCACCGGGCGGCGACTGGCTGGGCGCGTCGGCCGGGGTTCCCGACGACGCACAGGCCAGCCTCTGGCACCAACTGACCACGGACGGCCTGCCCGTGCAGGGCTGGATCAACAGCGGCCTGGAATGGGTGGTCCACCATTTCCGCCCCTTCTTCCAGGCCGTGCGCACGCCCATCGACGGCACGCTGTCGGGCATCACCGACGCCATGCTGGCCCTGCCCTGGCCGCTGCTGATCCTGATCCTGACCCTGGTGGCCTGGCAGTTCGCGGGCCGCGCCATGGCCATTGGCGCCGCCGTTTCGCTGGTGGTCGTCGCCATGCTGGGCATCTGGCCCGAGGCCATGGTGACGCTGTCGCTGGTGCTGACCTCGCTGGTGTTCTGCATGGTCATCGGGCTGCCCGTGGGCATCCTGCTGGCCTCCAGCGACCGTGCCCAGCGCTGGACACGCCCGCTGCTCGACGCCATGCAGACCACGCCGGCCTTCGTCTACCTGGTGCCCGTGGTGATGCTGTTCGGCATCGGCAACGTGCCCGGCGTGATCGTGACCATCATCTTCGCGCTGCCGCCGCTGATCCGCCTGACCAACCTGGGTATCCGCCAGGTGCGCCCCGACCTGATCGAGGCCAGCCGCGCGTACGGCGCCTCGCCCTGGCAGTTGCTGTGGAAGGTGCAGCTGCCGCTGGCCATGCCGTCCATCATGGCCGGCGTGAACCAGGCGCTGATGCTGTCGCTGTCGATGGTGGTGATCGCCTCCATGATCGCCGTGGGCGGCCTGGGCCAGATGGTGCTGCGCGGCATCGGCCGCCTGGACATGGGCCTGGCCACCGTGGGCGGCCTGGGCATCGTGCTGCTGGCCATCGTGCTGGACCGTATCACCCAGGCCATGGGACAGACCACCCGTGGCGGCGCGCGCTGGTGGCACAGCGGCCCCGCCGGCTGCATTGCCCGCCTGCTGGGCGCCGGCAGCAAGCCGGTTCATCGCGGCAGCACCAGCTGAACGCCTTGCCTGCGGCGCGGACGGGCCTTCTGCCGCGCCGCCTTCCCGAAAAACGGCCAGCCCCGCTGGCCGCCCGCTCCCCTTTCATCACACAACGGAGGAACCCGAGGATGATCCAAGCCCTGAACCCCAACCGACTGCAGGCCAACGCACTGCGCCACTGGCTGCGCGCCGGCGCCATCGCCACAGGCATTGCGCTGGCCAGCGCCAGCGCATGGTCGGCCGACGAACAGCCCGGAAAGGGCGTGAAGGTGTTGCCACTGAAGAGCTCCATCGCCGAAGAGAGCTTCCAGACCCTCATCGTCATGAAGGCCCTGGAGAAGCTGGGCTACGACGTGCAGCCCTTCCAGGAGGTCGAGTACCCCACGGCCCACGTGGCGATTGCCAATGGCGATGCCACTTTCCTGGCCACGCACTGGAACCCGCTGCACGCCGACTACTACAAGAACGCGGGCGGCGACGCCAAGCTGTTCCGCAAGGGCGTTTACTCGGACAACGCGGCCCAGGGCTACCTGATCGACAAGAAGACGGCCGACGAATACAAGATCACCAATATCGGCCAGTTGAAGGACCCCAAGATCGCCAAGCTGTTCGACTCGGACGGCGACGGCAAGGCCGACCTCACCGGCTGCACGCCGGGCTGGGGCTGCGAGGCCGTGATCGAGCACCACCTGACGGCCTACAAGCTGCGCGACACCGTGACCCACAAGCAGGGCACCTACTCGGCGCTGATCGCCGACACCATCTCGCGCTACAAGGCCGGCAAGCCCATCCTCTACTACACCTGGACGCCCTACTGGGTGAGCAACGTGCTCAAGCCCGGCAAGGACGTGGTATGGCTGGAGGTGCCGTTCTCCTCGCTGCCCGGCGAGCAGGCCAAGCTGGACACCAAGCTGCCCAACGGCAAGAACTACGGCTTCGTGGTGAACAAGCAGCAGATCATCGCCAACAAGGCCTTCACCGACAAGCATCCCGATGCCGCCAAGTTGTTCGAGCTGATGCAGGTCCCCGTGGGTGACATCAGCGCACAGAACCACATGATGAGCCAGGGCCAGAGCAAGCCTTCGGACATCACCCGCCATGTGGACGGCTGGATCAAGGCCCACCAGAAGACCTTCGACGGCTGGCTGGAACAGGCCCGCGCCGCAGCCCGCTGAACGCTGCGGGGGAGCCGCGCCAGGCGCTCCCCCGGCTTCCTGCTTCAAAGGCCCGCTTCGGCGGGCCTTTTGAACATGCGCAGGGCGATGGCCGTGACCACCACGCCTGCCACCAGCGCCACCGCATACATGGCTACATGGGTCACGGCATTGGGAATGGGCGCGACGAAGATGCCGCCATGCGGCACCTTCAGTTCCACCCCCGCCAGCATGGACACGGCACCGGCCACGGCCGAGCCCAGTACCAGGGCCGGGATCGTGCGCAGCGGATCGCGGGCCGCATAGGGAATGGCCCCCTCGGTGACAAAGGCCAGGCCCAGCACGCCGGCCGAGGCGGCGCTGCCGCGCTCCTCGCGCGTGAAGCGGTCGGCAAACAGGCGCGTGGCCAGGGCCAGCCCCAGCGGCGGCGTCATGCCGGCGATCATGGCTGCAGCCATGGGCGTGTAGACCTGGCTGGCGATCATTCCCGTGGAAAACGCATAGGCGGCCTTGTTCACCGGCCCGCCCATGTCAAAGGCCATCATCGCGCCCAGCAACAGGCCCAGCAGCAAGGCACTGGCGCCCTGCATGCCGCGCAGCCAGGCGCTCAGCCACTGCAGCAGCTCGGCCACGGGCGCACCGACCAGATAGAACATCAGCAGCCCCGTGAACAGGCTGCCCAGCACGGGCAGGATGAGCATGGGCAGCAGGCCCTTGAGCGCCTGCGGCAGCCGGATGTGCGCCGCCATGAAGGCCACGCCGTAGCCTGCAATGAAGCCGGCCGCAATGCCGCCGATGAATCCCGCCCCCATGCTGGACGCGATCATCCCGCCGATCATGCCCGGCGCAATGCCGGGCCGGTCGGCAATGGAATAGGCGATATAGCCGGCCAGCGCCGGCACCATCAGCGCAAAGCCGCCCTTGGCGCCGATCTGGAACAGCGTCCATCCCAGCGTGCCCTGGTGGGCATCGTCATGGACATAGATGCCGCCCAGCGCAAAGGCCATGGCGATCAGAATGCCGCCCGCCGTGACGAAGGGCAGCATGAAGGACACGCCGGTCATCAGGTGGCGATAGGCACCACCCTGGGTCCGGGCCGGCGTGGGCGCGGCGCCGCCTGCCGCAGCAGCGCCCACGGCGACACCATGCACGGCGGCTTCGGCCAGCGCCCGGGTGATCAGGCCCGAGCCGTCGCGTATGGCCGACTCGGTGCCGCTGCGCAGCAGCGGCTTGCCCGCGAAGCGCGAGAGATCCACCTCCCGGTCGGCGGCGATGATGACCAGGTCGGCCTCGGCAATCTCCTGCGGCGTCAGCGCATCGAGCGCGCCCACCGAGCCTTGCGTCTCCACGCGCATGGCGTGGCCCAGCGCCGCCGCGCCGCGCTGCAGGCCCTCGGCCGCCATGAAGGTATGGGCGATGCCCGTGGGGCAGGAGGTGACGGCAACAATGCGCTTGCCCGTGCGCTTGCCCATGTTCTCGCCCATGCGCTCGCCAGCGGGACTGGCGGCAGCGCAGCGTGCAAGCACGCCGGCCGGATCGTCGAGCGCCTCGCGCAGGCTGCAGCGCTCGACGGCGGCGTGCACGAAGCGGGAGGCATCGGCGGCGGTATCTGCATCGTCATGGGTGCCGGCATCCGCCACGATCAGCAATTGCCCGGCCTGCGCGGCGGCATCGGCCGCATGCAGCCCGATCACACCGCCGCTGGTGCGCACTTCCAGGGCCAAGGGTCGCTGTCCGGCCGCATGGCGCAGGGCTTCGGCGGCCAGCAGCGCTTCGGCGTCGTGCCCGGCGGCTGCGATCACCACAAAAAGAGGGTTCATGAGAGCTCCTGAAGAATGGGGGATCACGGCCACTGGCATGGCTCAAGCAGCACGCTGGCAGCCAGGGCCTGGACGCGGTCGGCATCGATTTCGCGCGCGGGCACTGCCTGCAGCCAGGCCAGCGCGCTGGCCGTGGACAGGCGTGCGGTGTCTGCCAGATCCAGTCCGCGCAGCCGCGCGGCCACCATGCCCGCGACCATGGCATCGCCCGCGCCCACGGAGCTGCCGCGTGCCCGCTGCGGCGGCCGCGCGATCACCGCGCCTTGCGTGGTGGCGAACAGCGCGCCCTCCTCGCCCATGGACACCACGGCCAGTCCCAGCCCCCTGTCCAGCAGGCGGCGCGCGGCGGTCAGCAGCGCGTCGCGGCCGTCCAGGCGCTGGCCTGTGGCGGCCTGCAACTCCTCCCGGTTGGGCTTGATGGCCCAGGGCATGGCCGCATGGGGGGCCGTGGCCAGGGCGGCGGCCAGGGGGGCCTCGCTGGTGTCCAGCAGCACGTCGGCACCGGCGGCCACGGCCTGGGCCTGGAGCCGGGCCCAGCTGTCCGCAGGCAGGCCGGCCGGCAGGCTGCCCGACAGCACCACGGCCAGGCCGGGCCGCAGATACCGGGCCAGCGTGGACATGACGGTGTCCAGATGCGCTTCGGCCAAGGCCAGGCCCGGCAGGTTGATGTCCGTGGTCTGGCGTCCGCCGTCGGCCACCAGCTTGATGTTGGTGCGCGTCTGGCCCGGCACGCGCAGGCAGGCGTCGGCAATGCCGCGCTGGGCGAACAAGGCCTCGAACATGCCGGCGTTGTCACTGCCCAGCACGCCCAGCGCGGCCGAGGGAACGCCCAGGCCCGCCAAGGCGGCGGCAACATTGATGCCCTTGCCGCCCGGCGCCTGCACGCTGCCCAATGCGCGCTGCACCTGGCCGGGCAGCAGCGCATCCAGGGTCACAAGCTGGTCTATGGCCGGGTTCAGGGTCACGGTGATGGCTTGCGGGGCGTTCATGCCGTCACCTCCTTGGCCAGTGCCCGCACCTGCGCGGCATCCTCGCAGTCCAGCGCCCTGTCTGCCAGCGCCTGCAACTGCCGCAGGCTGGCCGCACGCAAGCCGGCCTTGACACCAGCGATGTCGTTGGGGGTCATGGACAGCTCGCCCACCCCCAGCCCGGCCAGCAGCAGCGCACCGAACGGGTCGCCGGCCAGTCCGCCGCAGACGCCCACGGGGCGCGCGCAGGTGGCAGCGCCCTGCACGGTGGCGCGCACCATCCGCAGCACGGCCGGATGCAGGCTGTCCGCCTCGGCCGCCAGTTGCGGGTTCTGGCGGTCCATGGCCAGCACGTACTGGGTCAGGTCGTTGGTGCCTATGGAGAAGAAATCGGCATGGCGGGCCAGTGCGTCGGCCTGCACGGCGGCAGCGGGCACCTCGATCATGATGCCCAGCGGCAGGACCGGGGCGTCCAGTTCGGCGCGCAGCCGCTCGCAGGCCGCGCGCAGCGCCAGCAGTTCCTGCACGCTGGTGACCATGGGAAACATCACGGACAGCCTTGCGCCATCGCGGGCCGCCCGGTACAGGGCGCGCATCTGGGGCTCCAGCAGGTCGGGGCGGCGCAGCAGCAGCCGCGCGCCGCGCACGCCCAGGAAGGGGTTGTCCTCGCGCGGCAACTCCAGGTGGGCGACCTGCTTGTCGCCGCCGATGTCCAGCGCGCGAACGATCAGCGGCCGGCCCTCCAGCGCCTGCGCCATGGCGCGGTAGGTTTCGTACTGCTCGTCCTCGCCGGGCGTGCTGCCGCGCTCCAGGAACAGGAATTCCGTGCGCATCAGGCCCACGCCCTCGGCGCCCTGGGACAGGGCCAGCGGCACCTGCCCGGGCAGGTTGACGTTGGCGCAGACTTCGATGCGCACGCCATCGGTGGTGATGGCAGGCAGGCTGCGCTGCGCTGCCACGCGGTCCTGCAGCGCCCGCTGCTCGGCCATGTGGGCACGCGCCGAAGCCAGGTCCTGCTCCGAGGGATCAAGGTAGATGCGGCCATTGGCGCCATCGACGATGGCCAGGGCCCCATCGGCCATGCCCAGCACGCCGCCGCCTGCCGCCACGGCGGCCGGCAGCCCCAGCGTGCGCGCGAGTATGGCCGTGTGCGAGGTGGGACTGCCCTGCGCCGTGACCAGCGCGGCCACGCGCGCCGTGTCCAGCTGGGCGGTTTCCGAGGGCGAAAGATCGGCCGCGACCAGGATGCAGCCGCCTTCCGGCAGGCCCTCCGGTCCCGCCGCTGCCAGCGAGGGCTGCAGTTGCACCAGCACGCGCCGGCCCACGTCGCGCAGGTCGGCGGCACGCGCGGCCAGCGCGGGGTTGTCCAGCGCCTGGAGACGGGCAGCGCCCTCCTCCACGGCCTGGTCCCAGGCCCAGGCCACGCCGTGGCCCTGGACCATGAACTGGCAGGCGCGCGTGATGAGTCCGGTGTCGCCCAGCCACTCGGCCTGCGCGCTGAAGATGGCCGCATCGCCTTCGCCCAGGCGGCGGCGGGTGTCGTCATGCAGGGCGCGCAGCTGGCCCTGCGTCTCGGCCAGCGCCGCATGCAGCCGCGCACCGCCCACGCTGAGCGGCTCGGGCAGGTCGGGGATCTCGGCGGCCTCCACACGCCACTGGTGGATGCGGGCCACGGCCAGCCCCGGGCTGGCGCCCAGGCCCACAAAGGCAGGCCGCGCCAGCGGCGGCAGCCAGCCCGTGGCGGGCGATTCGGCCGCCTTGCGCGCAGCGGCGTCGGCTTCGGCACGTTCCTGGGCCACCAGGGCCTGGGCCACGGCGCACAGGCGCTGGACCGCGGCCCTGGCGTCGGGGCCCTCTGCCGAGATGGTGACCTTGTCGCCTTCGCGCAGTCCCAGCTGCAGCAGGCTGGCCATCTGCCGCGCATCGGCCACCTCGCCGCCATGGCGCACCTGCATGCGCGAGGCAAAGCCGCGCGCCGCCTCCGCCCAGCGCGTGGCAGGCCGTGCATGCAGGCCGTTGGGATAGGCAATGATCCATTCGCACGCCTCGGCCAGGTCCACTGCCGCCGGGCGGGCGGCAGGCGGCGCCGGGTCCGCCTGCCCCTGGAGTGCATCGATGACCTGCTGCGCATCGCCGGTGGTGAACAGCGCCTGCAGCCGGGGTGTCTGCAGCAGGCCGGCCAGGCGGCGCAGCAAGGTGATGTGGGCATCGGAGCGTGCCGCCACCGCCACGACCAGATGCACGTTCTGGCCGGCATTCCAATCCAGGCCCTCGCGCACCTGGAGCACGGCCACCGCGTCGCGCAGCACCAGGGCCCGGTCTTCGGCGCGGCCGTGGGGAATGGCCACGCCGTGGCCCAGAAAGGTTTCGGCCTGGGCCTCGCGCGCCTGCATGCCGGCGGCATAGCCAGGGGCCACGCAGCCGCTGTCCTGGAGCAGCCGGGCGGCCTGGTCAATGGCGTCGGCCTTGTCGCGCACCCGGGCGCCCAGGCGCACGGCGATCTGCAGGCCCGCAGAAGCGGTGGGTGCAACCGCCGGGAGGGATGAATGGGCATTGTTCATGGCGCGGATTGTGGGAACGTTCCCAACCATCAGTCAATCTGCACTGCAACATAACCTGGCCACCATCCGGCCATACCCCGGCATTTCTTTGGAGTTATCCTCTGCGGCACACCACAACCAACGGGAACGATTGCATTGAGCATCAGCATCAACGATGTGGCCCGTGCGGCCGGGGTTTCCAAATCAACGGTATCGCGCGCGCTGGCGGGCGGCTCGGTCAGCGAAGAAGTCCGGGCGCGGGTCGCGGCCGCCGTGCAGGCCACGGGCTACCGGCCCAATCTGATGGCGCGCCGGCTGCGCGCGCGCGACGCAGGGCCCATGGGCGTGCTGGTGGCCGACATACGCAACCCGTTTTTCACGGCCCTGATCCGCGCGGTCGAGGCCGAGGCCTATCGCCAGGGCCGGCGCGTGCTGTTGTGCAATACCGACGAAGACCCGCAGCGCGAAGCCATGTACCTGCAGCTCATGCAGGAAGAGCGCATCGCGGGACTGATCTTTGCGCCCACCCAGGCCAGCCTGCACAAGCTCGAGCGCATGCAGCTGGAGTTTCCCGTTGTCCTGGTGGACCGGGCGGGCGCCCCGGCCTTCCATGACAGCGTGGTGCTGGACAACGCCCAGGCCTGCGCCACCCTGGTCAGGCATCTGGTGGAACAGGGCCGCCGCCGCATTGCAGGCGTCTTCGGCAGCACCAGCAGCACGGCGCGCGAGCGCTGCGACGGCTATCTGGCCGCCATGCGCGATGCAGGCCTGGAGCCCGACTTGCGCCAATTGCCCCCGACCAGCGATGCCGCCGAGGCCGAAGTCACGCAATGGCTGCGCCAGCCGCAGCGGCCCGACGCCTTCGTGGCCAGCAACGGCCTGCTGCTGGAAGGCTGCCTGCGCGCGATACGCGCAGCCGGCCTGCGCATACCCGGCGATGTGGCGCTCGCCGGTTTCGACAACGAGCGCTGGACAGAACTGGTGGCCCCCGCCATCACCGTCATCGAGCAGCCGATCGACGCCATGGGCCGAACGGCCTTCAGCCTGCTGATGGAGCGGCTGCATGCGCCCGAGCTGCCCGTGCGCAAGGTGGTCATGCAGGGGCGCTGCATAGTGCGCGAGTCCACGCAGGCGATTCGCTGAGCGCGGCTTTCGGGGCCGCCTGCCAAGCCCCGCCCCAGGAGGGGGCACATTGGACTTTCAATGTTACAAACAGTCGCAAACAACGGACTTGCACCCATAATCGCTCACAATTTTGTCCCGTTGACCTCATGAACCAGCCCCAACATCCCATCGTCCATGGCACGGAAGACGTGCTGATCAGCCTCTGCAACTCCGTCTCGCGCGTGCTCCAGGTGGCCACGCAGTGCCAGATCCAGTATTCGGGCATGGTGCAGCGCATCACCAAGACCAGCCTCAAGCCCGACATCGGCTGCTTTGTCCTGGTGGACGGCGGCTTTTCGGGCCTGGTGATCATCAACTTCTCGGCCGCCGCCGCCATGGAGCTGTACCGCAGCTACATGCTGAGCATGGGCATGGGTGAAGAGGACCTTGCCAGCTCCTACACCTCCGACGATGTCAGCAACGTCATGGGCGAGCTGATGAACCAGGTGGTGGGCGACTTCACCAGCAAGGTCCAGCGCGAGCTTCAGACCTACATCACGCAAAGCCAGCCCAAGATGATCCGCCTGAACAAGCAGGTCAACCTCAGCGTGGATGCCAACCTCGACTCTCCCGAGGCGCGCCGCGTGACCTTCTACACGGGCAACAACAACATCTTCTATCTCGAGCTGGCCATGGACCGCACGGAGTTCATCAAGGTGGTGGATTTCGAACCGCAGGAGCGCCCCGACCCGGACGCCCTCATGGCGCAGGCCAACGCCAGCGCCCCCGCCGCAGCGCCTGAACCGGCCGGCAGCACGGACACCGACGAACTGCTCAAGTCCCTGGGCATGTAGGCCCCGCCTCCCCTGCGGGGGCCAAAACCCTGACGCCTGCGGATGTATCAGGCGGCTCCGGGAAACGATATCGTTGACATGCAGATAATTGGAATGCCAACTATTTGAATGCCACGATGTCTTCCCTTCCCGACCAGTCCCCGCCCGCGCAAGCCGATGCCGCCAGCGTGCAGCGGCATTTCATGTTCACGCTGGGCCAAGTCAACAAGCAATGGCGCCGCACGCTGGACAGGCTGCTGGCGCCCATGGGCCTGACCCAGGCGCTGTGGATGCCGCTGATGCATCTGGCGCGTTCGCCCGAGGCCATGCGCCAGAAGGATCTGGCCCATTCCCTGGCGCTGGACAGCTCCTCGGTCGTGCGCCTGGTGGACGGCCTGGCCGCCCAGGGCTGGATAGAGCGCGTGGACGACAGCGACCGCCGCGTCAGAAAAATCCAGCTCACGCCAGCCGGCCATGCCCAGGTCGAAGCCGTGCAGGGCCTGCTGCAGCAGGCCCGCGCCCAGGTGCTGGGCGCCGTGCCGCCCGAGGAACTGGGCGCGGCCTACGCCACGCTGCAGCGCCTGCTGGAGGCCATGGCCGCCGAGCCCGCCTGCGACACGGACCTGCCCGACGAGCAGGCTGCCTGAGATGGCTGCCGAGCACTCTTCGCTGCCACCCGCCCAGGACCATACAGCGGCCAGCCGCAAGGCGCCGCTGTGGCTGCTGGTGGTCGTGACCATCGTCGGCACGCTGGCCATGCACATGTTCCTGCCCGCCCTGCCCGATGCGGCACGCCAGCTCCAGGCCGGCGCCAGCCAGATGCAGCTGACCATCACGGTCTACATCCTGGGCCTGGGCGTGGGCCAGCTGATCTATGGCCCGCTGTCGGACAGCCTGGGGCGCCGCCCCATGCTGCTGGCCGGACTCATCCTCTATGCGCTGGCCAGCCTGGCGGCCTTTCTCGCCCCGTCCGCCCCCTGGCTGATCGGCGCGCGGCTGCTCCAGGCGCTGGGCGGCTGCGCGGGCCTGGCCCTGGGCCGCGCCATTGCGCGCGATTCGAGCACGCCCGAGAACGCCGTGGGCAGCCTGGCGCTGCTCAACCTGATGATGATGATCGGCCCCGGCATCGCGCCGGCCATCGGCTCGGCCATCGACGACGCCCTGGGCTGGCGCGCCATCTTCGGCACGCTGGCCGTGGTCGGCGGCGTGACGGCCTTCGGCATCTGGAAGCTGCTGCCCGAAACCGGCCAGCCCACGGGCCGCCTGCACCTGGGCACCATCCGCGACGACTACCGCAGCCTGCTGCGCTCGCCGGCCTTCGTGGGCTTTGCCGTGGGCGGCGGCTGCGCCACCACGTCCATCTATGCCTTCCTGGCGGCGGCGCCCTTCGTCTTCATCGAGCAGCTGCATTCCACCAAGCATGAAGTGGCCATCTACCTGGGCCTGCTCATGGGCGGCATGGCCGTGGGCAATGCGCTGGCCCGCCAGCTGATACGCCACTGGCCCCTGGAGCGGCTGATGCTCAACGGCAATCTGCTGAGCCTGGCCAGCGCGGCCATGCTGCTGTTGCTGGCCCTGTTCAACCAGCTCACGCCGGCCATCGTGGTGGGGCTGATGGTGCTGTTCGCGCTGGGTTCGGGCCTGACCAGCCCTGCGGCGCTGGCCAGCGCGCTGAGCGTGCATCCGCGCCTCACGGGCTCGGCCGCCGGTGTCTACGGCAGCACGCAAATGGCCGTGGGCGGCCTGTGCACCTTGGGCGCCAGCCTGGGCAGCAACCCGGCGCTGTCGGCCGCGCTGGCCCTGGTCGTGGCGTGCGTGGTGGGGCAGTTGGGCTTTCGCAGCGCGCTGCGCCACGCGCAGCGTGCGCCCGGCTGAGGACCATGGTCCCCGAGGCGACGGCCCGGCCGCGCGGAGCGCAGGCGGGGCCAGGACCTCGACTACATTGGCGCAGCCGTGGGCCCTTGCCACGGACCACAGGAGACAAAAAACATGCGCCAACTTTCCTTTTCCATCGTCCTGCGCCAGGCCGCCTCCGGCACGCTGGCGGCCGCCGCGCTGCTGGCCGGCCCGGCCGCCCAGGCCGGCTCCATCGAGGCCGCCGAGTTCAAGAGCGCCACGCTGCAGCGCAGCTGGACCTACAACGTCTACCTGCCCACGGGCTACGACGCCCAGTCCAGGCTGCGCTACCCCGTCATGTACCTGCTGCACGGCAACGACGGCCAGCGCAACGACTGGCCCGTCAAGGGCAACCTGCTGCGCACGGTGGACCAGCTGATCCAGAACGGCGAGATCCCGCCCGCCATCATCGTCATGCCCGACGCGGGAACGACCTGGTACGTGGACCTCAAGGAGCCCATGGAGACGGCCTTCTTCCAGGACCTCGTCCCCCATGTCGAGAAGAAGTACCGCACCCTCACCAGCCGCGATGGCCGCGTCATCGGCGGCCTGTCCATGGGCGGCTACGGCGCGCTGCGCTACGTGCTCAAGTACCCGGAGAAATTCCAGGCCGCCGCACTGCTCAGCCCCGCCATCTACAACCCCGAGCCGCCCGCCGATTCCTCGGCACGCTCGGTCAAGGTCTTTGCCGAACCCAACACGGGCGGCCAGTACAGCACCACGGTCTGGAAAAGCTACAACTACCCCGCGCTGTGGGACAGCTTTCTCGCCCGCAAGATCAGCGTGCCCATGTACATCAATTCGGGCGACGACGATGAATTCATGATCGAGTCCGACGCCGCCCAGCTCTACGCCCAGCTGCGCAGGAACAAGCAGCCTGCCGAGCTGCGCATCGTCAACGGCAAGCATGAATGGCCGGTCTGGGAAAGCACCATCGGCGACGCGCTCAAGTACGTGTTCCGCACCGTGCGCCGCCCGCAGGCGGACAACTGAGCCAGGCCATGAAGCAAAAAAAGGGGAGCCGATCGGCTCCCCTTTTTGATGGCGTCAGCAGGTCCTACAGATTGCCGACCATCTTGGCAGGGATCACCCAGGCGTCGAACTGTTCGCCGGTCAGGTGGCCGGAAGCCACGGCGGCTTCGCGCAGGCTGGAGCCTTCCTTGTGCGCCTTCTTGGCGATGTAGGCCGCCTTGTCGTAGCCGATGTGCGGGTTCAGCGCCGTCACCAGCATCAGCGAGCGCTGCACCAGCTCGGTGATGCGCTCGCGGTTGGGTTCGATGCCAACGGCGCAGTGGTCGTTGAAGCTCTTCATGCCATCGGCCAGCAGGCGCACGCTCTGCAGGAAGTTGTGCGAGACCATGGGGCGGAACACGTTCAGCTCGAAGTTGCCCGAGGCGCCGCCGAAGTTGATCGCCACGTCGTTGCCGAAGACCTGGGCCGCCAGCATGGTCACGGCTTCGCTCTGCGTGGGGTTGACCTTGCCGGGCATGATGGACGAGCCGGGCTCGTTCTCGGGGATGGAGATCTCGCCCAGGCCGCTGCGCGGGCCGGAGGCCAGCCAGCGCACGTCGTTGGCGATCTTCATCATGCTGGCGGCCAGCGTCTTGAGCGCGCCGTGGGCGTGGACCAGCCCATCGCACGAGGCCAGGGCCTCGAACTTGCTGGGCGCCGTCACGAACGGGTAGCCGGTGAGCTGGGACAGCTCGGCCGCCACGCCCTCGGCATAGCCCTTGGGTGCATTCAGGCCCGTGCCCACGGCCGTGCCGCCCAGCGCCAGCTCGTACAGGTGCGGCAGCGCGGCGCGCACATGCTTTTCGCCATGGGCCAGTTGGGCCACCCAGCCCGAGATTTCCTGGCCCAGCGTCAGCGGCGTGGCGTCCTGCAGATGGGTGCGGCCGATCTTGACGATGTCGGCATAGGCCTCGCTCTTGGCCTGCAGCGTATTGCGCAGCAGGGCAATGGCGGGCAGCAGCTTTTGCTCGATGGCCGTGACGGCAGCCACGTGCATGGCGGTCGGGAATACGTCGTTGCTCGACTGGCTCTTGTTCACGTCGTCATTGGGGTGGACCAGGCGCGATTCGCCCCGCTCGCCACCGAGGATTTCGCTGGCGCGGTTGGCCAGCACCTCGTTGACGTTCATGTTGGTCTGCGTGCCCGAGCCCGTCTGCCAGACCACCAGCGGGAACTCGTCCGGGTGCTTGCCGGCGATCACCTCGTCGGCGGCAGCCAGGATGGCCCGGGTCTTCTTCTCGTCGAGCAGGCCCAGCTTGTGGTTGACGGTGGCCGAGGCCTTCTTGACCTGGGCCAGCGCGTGGATGATCTCGCGCGGCTGCTGCTCGCCGCTGATGTCGAAGTTCTGCAGCGAACGCTGCGTCTGCGCGCCCCAAAGCTTGTCTGCGGGGACGGCTATGGGTCCGAAAGTGTCTTTTTCCTGGCGGGTCGCGGTCATTGGTGTGGACTCCTTGGTGAAAACAACGCGGCGCAGTTGGCTGGAGGCAGGTCGGCGGGCCGCGCGTTGCGTGGCTCGGGGATGTCTGGCTGGCGGGGCCGCAATGGCAAAAACCCGCCCATGGTAACTCCGCAAATGGGAACCTCTCGCATCCATCCCCCACTGAGGTGTCGCCGAGGCGGGCTTGTCCAGGCAAACCCCTCGACTCTTGTACAAGACTGCACCCCTTGCGTGCACTTTCCGCCGCGCAGCGCCGATAATCGCCCCCGGGATTCCCCTCCCCTGTTCCCCCGATCAAAAAGACACCCCACCGATGACCACCACGATCCGCCAGCAGGACCTGATCGATTCGATCGCAGGCGCCCTGCAGTACATCAGCTACTACCACCCCGCCGACTACATCGCCCACCTGGCCCGCGCCTACGAGCGCGAGCAGAGCCCGGCGGCCAAGGACGCGATGGCCCAGATCCTGACCAACTCCAAGATGTCGGCCACCGGCCACCGCCCGATCTGCCAGGACACCGGCATCGTCAACGTGTTCCTGAAGGTGGGCATGGACGTGCGCTGGGAAGGCTTCACGGGCGGCCTGGAAGACGCCATCAACGAAGGCGTGCGCCGCGGCTACAACCACCCCGACAACACGCTGCGTGCCTCGGTCGTGGCCGATCCGCTGTTCGCGCGCAAGAACACCAAGGACAACACGCCTGCCGTCATCAACGTGCAGATCGTGCCCGGCGACAAGCTGGACGTGACGGTGGCCGCCAAGGGCGGCGGCTCGGAGAACAAGTCCAAGATGATCATGATGAACCCCAGCGACAACCTGGTGGAGTGGGTTCTCAAGACCGTTCCGACCATGGGCGCGGGCTGGTGCCCGCCGGGCATGCTGGGCATCGGCATCGGCGGCACCGCCGAGAAGGCCGTGCTGCTGGCCAAGGAAAGCCTGATGGAAGACCTGGACATGTACGAGCTGCAGGCCAAGGCCGCGCGCGGCGAGAAGCTCGACCAGGTCGAGGAACTGCGCCTGGAGCTGTACGAGAAGGTCAACGCCCTGGGCATTGGCGCGCAAGGCCTGGGCGGCCTGGCCACCGTGCTGGACATCAAGATCAAGATGTACCCCACGCACGCGGCCTCCAAGCCCGTGGCCATGATCCCCAACTGCGCGGCCACGCGCCACGCGCACTTCGTTATGGACGGCTCCGGCGCGGTCTACATGGACGCCCCCTCGCTGGACCTGTGGCCCAAGATCGACTGGGAGCCCGACTACAACAAGTCGCGCCGCGTGGACCTCAACGCCCTGACCAAGGAAGAAGTGGCCAGCTGGAAGCCCGGCGACACACTGCTGCTCAACGGCAAGATGCTCACGGGCCGCGATGCCGCCCACAAGCGCATCCAGGACATGCTGGCCAAGGGCGAGAAGCTGCCCGTGGACTTCACCAACCGCGTGATCTACTACGTCGGCCCGGTGGACCCGGTCAAGGACGAAGCCGTGGGCCCCGCAGGCCCGACGACGGCCACCCGCATGGACAAGTTCACCGACATGATGCTGGAGCAGACCGGCCTGATCGCCATGATCGGCAAGGCCGAGCGCGGCCCGGTGGCCATCGAGTCCATCAAGAACCACAAGTCGGCCTACCTGATGGCCGTGGGCGGCGCCGCCTACCTGGTGTCCAAGGCCATCAAGAACGCCAAGGTCGTGGGCTTCGAGGACCTGGGCATGGAAGCCATCTACGAATTCGACGTGGTGGACATGCCCGTGACCGTGGCCGTGGATGCCGGCGGCACCAGCGCCCACATCACCGGCCCTGCCGAATGGCAAAAGCGCATCGCATCCGGCGAGTTCAAGACCATTGAGATTGCCTCGGCCTGACGCCGGCGCCAAGCGCAAAGAGGCCGCCTTCGGGCGGTCTTTTCATTGGCGCGGGCATTTGTGACAGACTGCCCGCTGCCTGCAACACTGCCCATTCAACATGACCACCGCGCTCGTCCTCATCGCCCTGCTGGCCGTGACCAGCCTGGCCTGGCGCCTGTCCTCCCGCCGCCATGTCCTGCCCTGCCCGTCCTGGCTGCGCTGGATGGTCGAGCTTGACAACCCCTTCGCGGCCAGCAACAAGGCCGCCTTCATCGTCGGGCAACTGCAGATCCAGCCAGGCATGAAAGTGCTGGACGCGGGCTGCGGCCCAGGCCGCGTCACCCTGCCGTTGGCACGTGCCGTCGGTGCGCAGGGACAGGTGCTTGCCGTGGACCTGCAGCCGGCCATGCTCGAACAGGTGGCGGCCAAGGCGCGCGCGCAGAGGCTGGAGAATGTGCGCACCCAGGCGGCGGCGCTGGGCCAGGGGCAGCTGGCAGCCGAGCAGCACGACCGCGCCGTGATGGCCGCCGTGCTGGGAGAGATCCCGGACCGCCAGGCCGCGCTGGCCGACGTGTTCCAGAGCCTGCGCCCCGGCGGCCTGCTGGCCGTGGCCGAGCTGGTCTTCGACCCGCATTTCCAGCGCCGCACCAGCGTGGAAAAGCTGGCAGGCAAGGCAGGCTTCATCCCCCACTCCTTCCACGGCCATGCAGCCGCGTATCTGCTGGTACTGCAGCGCCCTCTCCAACCATGACCACCACACATTCCCCTGTAGCGACCCTGCGGACACCGCGCCTGATACTGCGCCAGTGGCAGGCCGGCGACCGGCAGCCCTTTGCCGCGCTGACTGCCGACCCACAGGTCATGGAGCACTTTCCGGCACTGCTCAGCCGTGAACAAAGCGATGCCATGGCAGACAGGATCCAGGCACTGATCGAGGAACGCGGCTGGGGCTTCTGGGCGGCAGAGCACCTTGCCAGTGGCGAGTTCATGGGCTTCATCGGGCTGCACACTCCCGCCGCGTCTTTGCCGTTCTCGCCCTGCGTGGAAATCGGCTGGCGGCTCGCCCGGCCTTTCTGGGGCCAGGGCCTGGCCAGCGAAGGCGCGCGGGCGGCGCTGGCGCACGGCTTCGGCGCGTTGCATCTGGAGTCCATCGTCTCGTTCACCGCGCTGTCCAACCTGCGTTCGCAGGCCGTGATGCAGCGCCTGGGCATGGAGCGCGACGCCCATGACTTCGACCATCCGGAGGTGCCGGCAGGCCATGCGCTGCGCAGGCATTGCCTGTACCGCCTGACACATGCCCAATGGCTGCAGCAGCAAGCCATGGCCCGAGCATGAACGCGCCCGAGCGGGCATACTGGGCGCCGCCTCCAAAAGCCTTTATCCGCATCTCCACATGACCTCCCCGGCCTCTCCCATCGGCGTCTTCGACAGCGGCATCGGCGGCCTCAGCGTGCTGCAGGCGCTGCGCTATGAGCTGCCGCATGAGCGCTTCATCTACCTGGCCGACAGCGGCTATGCACCGTATGGCGATGCACGCGGCGACGCCTTCGTGCAGCAGCGCACGCGCACTATTGCGCGCCACCTGTGCGAGCAGCACCAGATCAAGGTACTGGTGATCGCCTGCAATACGGCCACGGCCGCTGCCGTGGACATGCTGCGCGCTGAAATGCCCGAACTGCCCCTGATCGGCGTGGAGCCCGCCATCAAGCCTGCTTCGCTATCGAGCCAGACCGGCCACGTGGGCGTGATGGCCACGCGCGGCACGGTGAGCAGTGCGCGCTTTGCCCGGTTGGTGGCCGACCATGGCCAGCGCGTGCAATTCCATGTCCAGCCCTGCGACGGACTGGCCAAGGCCATAGAGGAAAGCACGGAGCAGCCCGTTCCCGCCGACCCCATGGCCACCGAGGTCGCGCGCCTGTGCGCCAGGTATGTGAATGCCCTGGGCAGCTTCGGACAGAAGACGGGCGAGATGGATTCCCTGGTGCTGGGCTGCACCCACTACATATTCGCCCGCGAGCAGTTGCGCACGCTGCTGGGGCCGGACATCCAGTTCATCGACACCGGTGCCCCGGTGGCCCGCCAGACGCGGCGCGTGCTGGACCGCCTGGGCACCCTGGCCAGCGAAACAGGCCCCTTGCCCGCGGCGGAGGGCCAGGTCCGGTTGATGACCACGGGATCGCTGCAGGCCCTGCAGGCTGCGGCATCGCGCTGGCTGGATCTGCCCGCGCAATGCTGCTCGTCCGTTCAGGTCGGCGAATCCAGCGCCATCCCCACGGCCGCTTGAATCACGGCTGCGCCTGCCACAGGCGCCGGCCCGAGTGGTCCATCCAGCTCAGGTACAGCCGCAACTCGAACTCCAGCTGGTGGTATTCGGGCTCCATGTGGGTGCACAGCTGGTAGAAGGCCTTGTCGTGATCGGGCTCGCGCAGGTGGGCCAGCTCGTGGACGACGATCATGCGCAAAAAAGCCTCGGGCGCTTGCTTGAACAGTGCACCGATGCGGATCTCATGCCGTGCATTGAGGCGGCTTCCCTGCACCACGGCGCGGCGCGTGTGCAGGCCCAGGGCGTTGTGGACCACATGGATGCGGCCGTCGTAGGCTACCTTGTTCAGCGTGCCGGCATTGCGCAGGTGCCGGCCCTTGAGGGCATCCACGTAGTCATAGAGGCTCTTGTCCGTGCGCACGGCATGGGCCTCGGGATGCTTGCGCAGCAGCCAGGCCTCGGCCTTGTCATCGGCCAGCCAGCCACGCACCTGTGACTGCAGCGCGGCCGGGTAGGCAGACAGGTAGGGAAGCGGCAGCGCGCCACCGGCCACCTCGCGCCGCTGCTCGCGCTGGCGGCGCACGGTCTCGGTGACTGCTCCGGAATACTTGGGCGTGCTGGCCTGTGCCGCCATGGCTGTACGCTGCGCGGGGCAGCGCCTTGCGCTCAATGCAGGTGGCGGGGGCGGCGGTTGCCGCCGTGGCCCGAACCCGATCCACCCATGCCGCGCGGCGGCTTGCCGATCTCCAGCGAGCTGACCAGGGCGTCGAAGCGCTGGGAGAACAGCTTGTCGATCTCCTGCACCACGCCACCCAGCTCGGAGCCGTCGAAATGGCGCTCCATCAGGTTGACCACGTCCTGCACCAGCAGGTCGCGCTGCACCTGCATGATGGCCGCGGGCGTCGGGCCCACGAAGAGCATGACGAAGTCGTCGCGCGACTCGGCCTCTTCGGACTCCTCTTCCTCGTCGAACTCGGTGTCGTAGAAGGTCACCTCGATGGCAGCGCCCTGCTCGGCCAGCTCATTGATGCCCATGCACATGTCGTCCAGCGACTGGCGGAAGTCCTCATCGCCGCGCACCGTCCAGCACACCTGGAGCAGGCGCTCCTTGGTATCGAACTGGATGCCAGGCTCTTCTTCGTAGACGCTGCCAGCGCCATCGGCCAGGGAGCGGGCACCCGCATACTTCCACAGCGGGCCCAGCGCTTCCTGCAACTGCTCGTAGGTCGTGTCGGGGCGCAGCAGCACCTGGCCGTGCACGTGGATTTCAAATGGAGCGTTGTAATTCGACATGTTCTCGTCTGGGATGAGTTTGGCCACACCTGTCACGCCGCACCATGTGCCACGATCAATGTCAACGGAACGCATGCAGGCATCGCCATCACTGTCTGCCCGAGCCGCGCCATCCAGGCAAGCAGCCCGGGGCCTGATGAAGGGATTCTCGCACGTAATGCAGCCGGCAAGGACTTGGCGGCGCATGGCCACAATGCGGTGCTGCAAGAGCACGAAGCCAGCAACATGCACTGCGCAGCGCCGCGAAACATAGCGCAACCGCAGCATTCGCCTCAACGCAAAATTGCTACAAAGATTGCAGCATCAGAACGTTGCTGCACATAGCTCATGGTGCCCCGAGCCGGGATCGAACCGGCACGCCCCTGTTCGGAAGCGGCGGATTTTAAGTCCGCAGTGTCTACCAATTTCACCATCGGGGCCCTGCGCCGCAGCGTCACAGGCCAACGCAAGCTGCTCATGCCTGCGAACTGCAGCACCAACGAAAAAGGGAAGCGTTACCGCTTCCCTTTTTTCTGAATTGGAGCGGGAAAACGGGTTCGAACCGTCGACCTCAACCTTGGCAAGGTTGCGCTCTACCAACTGAGCTATTCCCGCATATCTGTCAAGCTGTGCGCCTCACAGAGCAGACTTGAATTCTAGCGCAGATTTCCGGCACTCCGGACCAAGTCCGGAAAAAATCCACGTCGAAGCGGATCAATGCCCACCCGCACAGCAGCCCGCTCCATGCCGTCGCTTACTTGCCGTCGATGCGGTCCTGCATGCGCTTGGCGCGCTGTTCAGACGGGGGGTGAGAGCTCAGGATGGAGCTGCCGCCACTGCCACCGCTGAGCTTGGCCAGCTTCTGGAACGATGTGACCAGGCCCTGGCGACTCAACTTCTTTTCCGTGAGCAGGTCAAAGGAATAGTCATCAGCCGCCGACTCCTGGGACTGGGAGAACTGGGCGTTGATGAACTTCTCACCCAGATCTCCGGCCTGCGAGCGCGACAGCGAGGCCAGCGCCGAATTGCCGCTATTGGCTGCAATCGAGCGCGCAGCCGATGCCGCATAGGTCGTTTGCATGCGCTTCTTGCTATGACCCAGCGCCACATGCCCGATCTCATGGCCAATCACGCCACGCAATTCATCGTCGTTCATCAGATCCATCAGGCCGCTGTAGACGCGAATGCAGCCATTGGCCATGGCCCAGGCATTCACGTCCTGCGTCATATAGACCTTGTAGACGGCTTTTTTCCCATTGACGGCCTGCGGCATGCTGGCAATGACCTTGTTCAGCCGCACCGTGTACTTACTCTTGGCATCGGCCACCTTGTTCTGCGCATCCATGGCCGCGCAGGAGTCGTTGGACAGCGTGACCACATCGTCATCCGTGAGCGTCATGGCCTTCATGGCCGTGGAGCCTGAATCCAGCAGCCCGCCCACATCAGCGGACTCCATGGTTTTACAACCCGCCAGCACCACGCCGCTGGCAACAATCGCCGTCAATAGCTTGATCTTCATAATCCCTCCCGATGAATGAAGCGCGCATCATATCCACGACCGGCCAATTGAATCCACTGCCAATGGCAAGCCATTTGCACTTTTTTGCAATTTTCCAACCAACTTCCAATAAGCATGCTCGCGGCGAGGATCCAGGCAGAACAATTGGAAACAAAATAATTCACCGAACTGGCAATGAATTACAGAATGGAATTCTCTTCATGTCACAGAAGAACAAGCCCTGAACCACTCGCAGAGTGCCGAAGCTTTAGAGAGAGGGAGAGATGGAGCTTGACCGGGCACGGGGCTGGCTCGAACCAGACAGCAAGGACAAGCAATGATCCTGACGCAGAAAAAGAAAAAGGCCCCGAAGGGCCTTTTGAACTGTTTTCGCAATGAATTTTTGGAGGCGCGAACCAGAGTCGAACTGGTCTAACCGGATTTGCAATCCGGGGCATAACCGCTTTGCTATCGCGCCAAGATCACTATCAAACATGCAGCATTGCTGCAGTTTCTAAAACTGGAGCGGGAAAACGGGTTCGAACCGTCGACCTCAACCTTGGCAAGGTTGCGCTCTACCAACTGAGCTATTCCCGCAAACATTCAAGCAACTACCCGTCACCTGAATCGAACGTACACAAGGCACATTCAAAACTGGAGCGGGAAAACGGGTTCGAACCGTCGACCTCAACCTTGGCAAGGTTGCGCTCTACCAACTGAGCTATTCCCGCTTGAATCATCCATTCTGGCAGCCAACCGCCACCAGAACCGAACACACCCGAAACGGCATGTTCAAAATCTGGAGCGGGAAAACGGGTTCGAACCGTCGACCTCAACCTTGGCAAGGTTGCGCTCTACCAACTGAGCTATTCCCGCATTTCTACCGAAGCCTGACATTCTACAACGTCGTTTGCTGCGATGGGATGAATTGTAGCGTAGTTCTTGGAGGGTTCAGGAAAAACGCTACATTTTTTCATCTTCAGTGCTTGACTGCAGGCTCCACAGCCTTGGTTTCCGCCGGGGCCACGGCGGCGGCCTCCTCGTCGGACAGAGGCTCTGGCACACGTTCCAGCGCCACCTTGAGGACCTGGTCGATCCACTTGACGGGGATGATTTCCAGGCCGCTCTTGACGTTGTCGGGGATCTCCTGGAGGTCCTTGACGTTCTCTTCGGGAATCAGCACCGTCTTGATGCCGCCACGCAGGGCCGCCAGCAGCTTTTCCTTGAGGCCGCCGATGGCGGTGACCTCACCGCGCAGCGTGATTTCACCAGTCATGGCGACATCGGCACGCACCGGGATACCCGTCAGCGCAGAGACGAAGGCCGTCGTCATGGCTGCACCCGCGCTGGGGCCGTCCTTGGGGGTGGCGCCATCGGGCACGTGCACGTGGATGTCCTTCTTCTCGAAGGCCTCGTCCTTGATGCCCAGCATGCGCGAGCGGCTGCGCACCACGGTACGCGCGGCTTCGACCGATTCCTTCATCACGTCGCCCAGCGAGCCGGTGCGCGAGATCACGCCCTTGCCGGGCATGATGGCGGCCTCGATGGTCAGCAGATCGCCGCCGACCTCGGTCCAGGCAAGACCCACGACCTGACCGATCTGGTTGTTCAGTTCGGCACGGCCATAGGTGTACTTGCGAACACCCAGGTAGTCAGGCAGGTTGTCGGCAGTGACGACGACGGTGGGCTCCAGCTTCTTGAGCTGCAGGCCCTTGACGACCTTGCGGCAGATCTTGGACAGCTCGCGCTCCAGCGAACGCACGCCGGCCTCTCGCGTGTAGTAGCGCACGATGTCGCGGATGGCGGATTCCTCCACCCGCATCTCGCCTTCCTTCACACCGTTGTTGGTGATCTGCTTGGGCAGCAGGTAGCGGATGGCGATGTTGACCTTTTCGTCCTCGGTGTAACCCGACAGGCGGATCACTTCCATGCGGTCCAGCAGCGCGGGCGGGATATTCATGGAGTTGGAGGTCGCCACGAACATCACGTCGCTGAGGTCGAAGTCCACCTCGACGTAGTGATCGCCGAAGGTGTGGTTTTGCTCGGGGTCCAGCACTTCCAGCAGGGCGCTCGACGGATCGCCACGGAAGTCCATGCCGAGCTTGTCGATTTCGTCCAGGAGGAACAGCGGGTTGCGCGTGCCGACCTTGTCCAGGCTTTGCAGCACCTTGCCCGGCATGGCGCCGATGTAGGTGCGGCGGTGGCCGCGGATTTCCGCTTCGTCACGCATGCCGCCCAGCGCCATGCGGACGTACTTGCGGCCCGTGGCCTTGGCGATGGACTGGCCCAGCGAGGTCTTGCCCACGCCCGGAGGACCGACCAGGCACAGGATGGGCGCCTTGACCTTGTCCACGCGTTGCTGCACGGCAAGATATTCAAGGATGCGGTCCTTGACCTTTTCAAGGCCGAAGTGGTCGGCATTGAGCACCTCCTCGGCATTGGCCAGGTCGTGCTTGATCTTGGTCTTCTTGCTCCAGGGCAGGCCCGTGAGCACATCGATGTAGTTGCGCACCACGGTGGCTTCGGCCGACATGGGCGACATGAGCTTGAGCTTCTTGAGCTCGGCCTCGGCCTTCTTGCGCGCCTCGGCGGGCATGCGAGCGAGCTTGATCTTCTTTTCGATCTCTTCGATGTCGGCGCCGTCCTCGCCCTCGCCCAGCTCCTTCTGGATGGCCTTGACCTGCTCGTTCAAGTAGAAGTCGCGCTGGTTCTTTTCCATCTGGCGCTTGACGCGACCACGGATGCGCTTGTCGACATTGAGGATGTCGACTTCACGGTCCAGCTGCTCGAACAGGTTTTCCAGGCGCTCCTTGATGTCCACCAGGTCGAGCACGGCCTGCTTGTTCTCGAGCTTGAGCGGCAGGTGCGCGGCGATGGTGTCGGCCAGGCGGCCGGCATCGTCGATGCTGGCGATGGAGGTGAGGATCTCGGGCGGGATCTTCTTGTTGAGCTTGACGTACTGGTCGAACTGCTGCGTCACGGCGCGGCGCAGGGCTTCGATCTCGCTGGGCTTGTGGGTTTCGGCCTCGGGCGCCACGGGCACGACTGAGCCCACGAAGTGGGTCTCTTCATCCATGACCTGCTTGACCAGCGCGCGCTGCTGGCCTTCGACCAGCACCTTGACCGTGCCGTCGGGCAGCTTGAGCATCTGCAAGATGGTGGAGACGCAGCCGACGTCGAACATGTCGGCCGCCGTGGGTTCGTCCTTGGAAGCGGTCTTCTGGGCCACCAGCATGATGCGGCGGTCGCCTTCCATGGCCAGCTCCAGCGCCTTGATGCTCTTGGCGCGGCCCACGAACAGCGGGATCACCATGTGGGGGAACACGACCACATCGCGCAGCGGCAGCAGCGCCAGGTCTAGGGGGGTGGAAGGCAAAGGGGTATGTCCTGACATGGGAATCCTCGGTTTGTCAGCGGAAGATGGTCCGCCCACCGGTGTATTTCAACCCCGCAGCCCGAAAGGATTTCGGGCCACAGGGACTTGCGCTGCCGGACCTTTGCAGGCAGCGGCGCATCAGGCTTTCTTGGCCGCCTCGCGGTAAACCAGCAGCGGTGCTTTTCCGTCTTCGATGGTGGACTCGTCCACCACCACCTTCTCGACATTGTCGGCATTGGGCAGTTCGTACATGGTGCCGATCAGCGATTGCTCCAGGATGGAGCGCAGGCCACGCGCACCCGTCTTGCGCGCCAGCGCCTTGCGGGCGATGGCCTTGAGCGCGGCGGGCCGGATCTCCAGCTCCACGCCTTCCATGGCCAGCAGCTTGCTGTACTGCTTGACCAGGGCGTTCTTGGGCTCGGTCAGGATCTGCACCAGGGCGTCTTCACCCAGTTCGGCCAGGGCCGTGACCACGGGCATGCGGCCGACCAGCTCGGGGATGATGCCGAACTTGATCAGGTCTTCAGGCTCGATCTCCTGGAACACTTCCGAGATGGAGCGCTGCTTCTTGCTCTTGACCGTGGCGCCAAAGCCGATGCCCGACGCCTCGGTACGGTTCTCGATGACCTTCTCCAGGCCCGCGAACGCGCCACCGCAGATGAACAGGATGTTGGTCGTGTCGATCTGCAGGAAGTCCTGGTTCGGATGCTTGCGGCCGCCTTGCGGGGGCACGCTGGCCATGGTGCCTTCGATGAGCTTGAGCAGGGCCTGCTGCACGCCCTCGCCCGACACGTCACGCGTGATGCTGGGGTTGTCGGACTTGCGCGAGATCTTGTCGATCTCGTCGATGTAGACGATGCCGCGCTGCGCACGCTCGACGTCGTATTCGCAGCTTTGCAGCAGCTTCTGGATGATGTTCTCGACGTCCTCGCCCACGTAGCCGGCCTCGGTCAGCGTGGTGGCATCGGCCATGACGAAGGGCACGTTGAGCATGCGCGCCAGCGTCTGCGCCAGCAGCGTCTTGCCGGAGCCCGTGGGACCGATGAGCAGGATGTTGCTCTTGGCCAGCTCAATCTCGTCCTTGCCGGCCTTGTCCTTGTGACGCAGGCGCTTGTAGTGGTTGTATACGGCGACAGCCAGCGTGCGCTTGGGCAGGTCCTGGCCGATCACGTAGTTGTCCAGGTTGGCCTTGATTTCGGCGGGCGTGGGCAGGTCGCCTCGGCCGTCCTTGGCCTCGGTGCTGGGCTGCTCGTCGCGGATGATCTCGTTGCAGAGATCGATGCACTCGTCGCAGATAAAGACTGACGGACCCGCGATCAGCTTCTTGACCTCATGCTGGCTCTTGCCGCAGAAGGTGCAATAAAGGTTTTTTTCGCTGGAGGAGCCTTTTTTCTCGGCCATGGGGTCGGTGCCTTGTTACAGAAATATGGAAAAGGATGATAACCAAATGGAAAGCGGCGTTTTCCGTAGGGGGAAAACGCCGCCCATTCTCATACAGCCTCCGGGCTTCAGGAGCGCTTGTTGATCACCTGATCGACCAAGCCGTAGTCCTTGGCTTCTTCGGCGGACAGGAAGTAGTCGCGCTCGGTGTCGTGCTGGATCTTTTCCAGCGGTTGGCCCGTGCGCTCGGCCAGGATCTTGTTCAGGCGCTCGCGGGTCTTGAGGATCTCGCGGGCGTGGATCTCGATCTCGGTGGCCTGGCCCTGCATGCCGCCCAGCGGCTGGTGGATCATGACCTGGGAATTGGGCAGCGCAAAGCGCTTGCCCTTGGTGCCAGCGGCCAGCAGGAAGGCACCCATGCTGGCTGCAATGCCGGTGCACAGCGTGGACACATCGGGCTTGATGAAGTTCATCGTGTCGAAGATGGCCAGGCCGGCGCTCACGGAGCCGCCGGGGCTGTTGATGTAGAACGAAATGTCCTTGTCGGGGTTTTCGCTTTCAAGGAACAGCAGCTGGGCCACGACGAGGTTGGCCGTCTGGTCATTGACAGGGCCCACCAGGAAGATCACCCGGTCCTTGAGCAGGCGCGAGTAGATGTCGTACGACCGCTCTCCGCGGCCGGACTGTTCGATGACCATTGGGATCATGCCCAAACCCTGAGTTTCCAATGCGCTCATGTTTTCTCCAGTACTAGGGGGCTACTTTAGCCGTATCCGGAAAGAAAATGGGGCTTGTGCGCCAAAGCACAAGCCCCGCAGATGCCAACCCGCCCACCGATCTCACGAAGCGGCAGGCAGGCGGTGCTCAAACCCTCAGGCCTGGCCCATCAGTTCGTCGAAGGACACGGCCTTGTCGGAGACCTTGGCCTTGCCCAGCACGAACTCGGTCACGTTGTTTTCGATGACAACGGCTTCGACTTCAGCCAGGCGTTGGCGGTCGCCGAAGTACCAGCGTGCCACGTCTTCGGGCTTTTCGTAGCTGGCGGCCAGCTCTTCCACGTGGGCCTTGATCTGCTCGGGCGTGGCGTGCAGCTCGTTGGCGCGCACCAGCTCGGCCACCACCAGGCCCAGGCGCACGCGGCGCTCGGCTTGGGGCAGGAACACGTCTTCAGGGATCTCGGCCTTGTCGGCGTCCTTGATGCCGCGCTGCTGCAGCTCGGCGCGAGCGCCTTCCAGCAGACGGGCGACTTCAGCCTGCACCGAGGCCTTGGGCAGTTCCAGCTCGGCCTTGGACACCAGCGCGTCCATCACGGCCTGCTTGTTGCGGCCCTGGACGCGGAACTTGACTTCACGCTCCAGGTTCTTCTTGATGTCGGCGCGCAGGCCTTCGACCGTGCCTTCAGCCACGCCCAGGGCCTTGGCAAAAGCCTCGTCCACTTCGGGCAGGTTGGCGGCCTCGATCTTCTTGACCGTCACCAGGAAGTCGGCGGTCTTGCCGGCCACGTCCTTGCCGTGGTAGTCGGCGGGGAAAGCCAGGGGGAAGGTCTTGGACTCGCCGGCCTTCATGCCGCGCACTGCGTCTTCGAATTCCTTGAGCATCTGGCCTTCGCCGACCAGGAACTGGAAGTCTTCGGCCTTGCCGCCGGAGAAGGTCTCGCCGTCGATCTTGCCTTCGAAGTCCACGGTCACGCGGTCGCCGTCCACGGCCACATCGGCCTGGGCGCGCTGCGCGAAGGTGCGGCGCTGCTTGCGCAGGATGTCCACGGTCTTGTCGATGGCGGCGTCGTCCACTTCGGCCGTCAGCTTCTCGACTTCGGCCGAGGTCAGGTCACCGATCTTGACTTCAGGCATCACTTCGAAGATGGCTTCGAACTGTGCCTCGCCCTCGGGAGCGCCTTCCTTTTCGGAGATGCGGGGCTGGCCGGCCACGCGCAGCTTGGCTTCGTTGACAGCCTGTGCGAAAGCCTCGCCGACCTTGTCGTTGAGCACTTCGTACTGCACCGAATAGCCATAACGCTGGGCCACCACGCTCATCGGCACCTTGCCGGGACGGAAGCCGTCCATCTTCACGGTGCGCGCCACTTGCTTGAGGCGGTTCTCGACTTCGCTCTGGATGGAGTTCAGGGGCAGGCTCAGCGTGATCCTGCGCTCGAGCTTTTCAAGGGTTTCAACAGTAACGGCCATGTTTGTTCCTATGAGGGATTGGACCGTGCCGGCTGCTGTACAGCCCGCACCGTATTGCGCAAAAGTCACGGTGCAACGCGAGCCAAAGCCAGTCGGCCGCGCGGCACCTCAGATTTCAAGGGCTTACATCACATGCGCCTGGCCGCTGGGGACCGCACATGGTTCGCTCAACCCGTGATGTAAGCGAAGCCAGACATTATAAACGAGGCGGTTTTAACCTCCGGACGCACCCACTTGCGGGGAATCCCCCAATCCGTTTGCAAACGGGCCGTCCCTACAGGAAGCGGGCTTGAGCAGTGTTCGCCGCAGTTGAGCGGCGTTGGTGCGTGGTGCGCGGGGGGCGGGTCGTCAACCATTCAAAAACAATCACTTGCCTTCACAGCGCGGGATTCGTGCGGGCCGTTCAAAAGCCTCGAGGTGCACTCTGCACACCCCAGGTCGACATGTACACGACCTGATCAAAACCCCGCTTGCCGTCCTCAATCAGCAGATGAAACAGGGTCACTTCAAATTGAAACATCTGCCCATTCGACCTATACTGTATGTGCATACAGTAGAAAGAAGACGTGATGCAGCACCAGATTGAGACGGTCAGGGACGATGTGGAAAGCGCCAGCGAGCAAGTGGCCGCCATCTGCGAGCTGCTGGCTGCAGCCCGGGGCACGGCCGTGCACGCCTCGGCCATTACCGCATTGCTGCTGCCCGTGTCACGCAAGCTCAGCGCGGCGGCGGGTGACCTGTCAGACCATCTTCATCGCAGCCAGGTAGTTGGCAGCAAGCGCTGCTAGACCCTCTCACCCCCACCATGACAAGACCCCGCCCTGCGGGGTCTTGTCATTTCTGCGTTCGGCACGGCCGCTGGCGTGCCCGCAGCGCGCACAGGCTGCAGCGATTGCCGGGCCTGCTCCCGTCGGCAAACATGGCATTCATACCCGGCCCGCGCGCCGGACCCGGCATACCGCCTGCCCGGTGCCACCGCGATCCGGTGGCCTGAGGCGTTCCCGGCATCCGCAGCCACACGCATGGCGGGTGCACCAGGAACAGGTCCGCGCGGGCCGGCCCACGAGGAGCTTCAGTGAGTCTTGCCATTCCCTTTCCCGCGCCGGATCAGGCGATACCGCCACCGGCCCGTGCCGCCGCTCCCGCCGACCCTGCACACAGGGAGCGCGCCTGATGCTGGCCATTGCCCGTGAATACGAAACGCTGGACGAGCTGTGCATGCGCCAGCTGGGCGCCACGCGCGGCGTGGTGGAAGCCACGCTGGAGCGCAACCCGGGCCTGTCGGCCCACGGTCCCCATCTGCCCGCCGGCCTGGCCGTCGAGCTGACCGAACCCGCCCAGGCCCCCAGCCTGCCCCTGATCAGTTTCTGGGATTGACATGGACCGAGAAACCATCGTCAAGACCGCCGCCCTGGAAGGCGCCAAGGCCGCGCCTCCCGTCACCGTCGTGGCCGCGAACGTGGCCAATGGCTGGACCATGACCCATACCGCCACCGCGCTGACCATCGTCTACGTGCTGCTGCAGGCCGTGTATCTGCTGTGGCGCTGGCGCAATGAGCGCGAGGACCGGCGCGCGCGCCAGGCCGAGGACGCTGCGCGCAGGAAGGCGTCTTCGACCGCCACAGACACCGGAGCGGCCCCATGAGCACAGCGCGCATGCCAGCGGCAGGTCTGGGCATTGGCGCGGCCATCGTTGCTGCCTGGATTGCCGCAGAAGGCTTCAGTGCGGCGCCCATCATTCCCGTGCAGGGCGATGTGCCCACCATCGGCCACGGCGCCACGCGCTACGAGGACGGCACACGCGTGACCCTGGCCGACCCGCCCATCACCCGCGAACGGGCACGCGAGCTGGCCATCAACCTGCTGGAGCAGCAGTACGGCGCCTGTGTGCGCGATTCGCTGGGTGACACGCAGGTGCACCCGGCCGAGTTCGCCCAGGCGGTGGACTTCGCAGGCCAGTACGGCTGCGGGGCCTGGCGCGGCTCCTCGATGCTGGCCAGGACACGGGCTGGCGACTACGCCGGCGCCTGCCAGTCCTATCTGTCCTGGCGATTCATGACCAGCAGCCAGCCTTTGCAGGGCTTCAGCGCCTATCGATGGGATGGCGCAGGCCGGCCCACGCGCTGGCGCTTTGACTGCTCGGCACCCGGCAACAAGGTATGCCGCGGCGTGTGGACACGCCAGCAGGCGCGCCACGCGGCCTGCATGGAGGCCCAGCCTTGATGGACCGCCTGCAAACCCATGCCTGGCAGCTGCTGGCCCTGCTGCTGGCGGCACTGCTGGTCTGGCAGTCGCTGGCGCGGCTGGGTGCCGAGCGCGACGCGGCGCAGGCGCGCACGGATCTGGCGACCGACCGCCAGGCCGCTGCCACCGCCGCGCTGCACGCATCCGAACGCTATCGACAACGGGAAGGAGCCTACCGTGAACGCATCGACTTTCTTGCACGCGACACGGACCTGGCCCTGGCGCGCGCTGCGGCGGATGCCGATGCTGCCCGCGCTGCTGCTGGCCGGCTGCGCGGCGACCTCGCCAGCTACCTCACCGCCCACCGTGCCGCCGCCCAGGCTCGCGCCACTGCCGGACAGTGCGCGCCAGACACCGCAGCCCTCGATCTGCTCGCCGAGCTGCAGCGCCGCGCTGACGAACGAGCGGGAGCGCTGGCGCGCATTGCTGACGACGCCCGCCACCGAGGCAGCGCCTGCGAGCGCGCCTACGACGCCGGGCTCGCGCTGACCAGCGCCCTGACAAGCACCATGACCCCGGACCCACGCCATGCTCAAGCCCGCTAGCCTGCGCGACGCGCTCGTCGCTGCCCTGCCCCAGTTGCAACAGTCGCCGGGGAACATCCGTTTCACCATCCAGAGGGGCCGCGTGGTCAACACGGGCACGCCGTCCCTTTCCTGGGAATACCGCTACACGCTGAGCCTGGTGATTGCGGACTTCACCGGCAGCATCGATGCCGTGACCGTGCCGCTGCTGGTCTGGGCGCGGCGCCACCAGCCCGACCTGTTCGACCATGCCGAAAGGCGCGAGCAGGCGATCCGCTTCGACATTGCGCCTCCTTCCACGGACCCTTCAGCCGCATCGCAGCCGCAGCAGCTCGCCATCGAGATCGACCTGGTGGAGGCCGTGCTGGCGCGCCCGCGCGAGGGCAGCCCCGGCGCCTTCGACTTGATCTACAAGCCCGAGCCGCCGGGCCAGCTCGACATTGCACAGCGCCAGTTGTGGGAGCTGTTCCTGTTCGGCGAGAAGGTGGCCGAGTGGAACTACGACCCGCGCTGAGCACGGGCCTGGGCACGCGCCCGGCCCATCGGCAGGCGCCGCGCCGGGCTGCATGTGGCAGCGTGCGCCACGCCCGGCACACGGCGACACGCAAGGGCCAGGCCGGCACCATGAACGCCATGGATTCGCCCGTCGCACAAACCGAGAGCCCGTACGAGATCATCCGCCGCCTGGAGGGGCTGATCCGCACGGGCACCATCGCCGCAGTCCGCCATGCGCGCCCTGCGCGCTGCCGCGTCAAGACCGGCAACCTGACCACCAACTGGATTCCCTGGCTGGCCATGCGCGCCGCGGGCGAGAACGCCAGCGTCTGGTGGCCGCCTGCGGTGGGCGAGCAGTGCGTGCTGCTGTCGCCCGGCGGCGACCTGCTGGGCGCCGTGGCGCTGACCGGCATCTACAGCAGCGCCGCAGCCCAGCCCAGCGACCGCGAAGGGGTGTGCCACACGCAGTGGAGCCCCACCGATTTCATGGAACACGACAGCACCACGGGCCGTCTCAACATCAACGTGGCCCATGGCATCACGCTGCGCGTGGGCAACTCGGTGATCAGCATCGACGAGCAAGGCATCAGCCTGCAGGCCGGTGGCGGTTCGGCCACCGTCAATGCGCAGGGCCTGGCCGGCGCGCCCGATGTGACCACCGGCCCCATCAGCCTGCTGCGCCACCGACATGGCGGCGTCAGGGCGGGCGACGCCATCACGCAGGGGCCGCTATGAACCGCCACACAGGCCGCCGCATCGAGGGCATGGAGCATCTGCGCCAGAGCGTGGCCGACATCCTGTCCACGCCCATCGGCTCGCGCGTGATGCGCCGCGACTATGGATCGCTGGTCCCGGCGCTGCTGGACCAGCCCGACAACAACGCCACCCAGGCGCGCCTGCGCGCCGCCGTGGCCAGCGCGCTGATGCGCTGGGAGCCGCGCATCCGGCTGACGCGCATCGTGATCGAGCGCGATCCGGCCACACCCGGGCGCGCCGACCTGACGCTGATCGGCACCTTCAACAACACGCGCCGCCCGGCCCCGCTCAGCCTCCAGATGCCCATCGCCCGCACTCTCCCATGAAGCAAGACATGACCCCTGCACTGGACGCCCTGCCGCCGCCCGGCGTCGTCGAGACGCTGGATTTCGAGCGCATCCTCGACGCCCACCGCGCCGATCTGCTGGCGCGCCACCCCGAGGCCGCCGAGGTCCTGGCGCTGGAGAGCGAGCCGCTCAACAAGCTGCTGGAGGCGCACGCCTACCGCGAGCTGCTGTACCGGGCGCGCGTCAATGATGCGGCGCGTGCGCACCTGATTGCGTTCGCCCAGGGCTCGGACCTGGACCACAAGGGCGCCTTCTACGATGTGGCCCGACTGCCCGGCGAAAGCGACGAACGCTACCGCCAGCGCATCCTGCTGCGCGTGCGCGCGCTGGCCGGCGGCGGCACGGCCGAGCACTACGAGCACCTGGCCATGACGGCCAGCGCCAATGTGCACAGCGCCATCGCCACACAACCCCAGCCCGGCCGCGTGAGCGTGCAGCTGTGGCTGGTCGAGCCCGCACAGGCCGACGAGACCCTGGCCATCGTGCTGTCGGCCCTCAATGCGCCAGGCGCACGGCCGCTGGGCGTGCCCGTGTCGGTATCGCTGGCGCGCCCGCACCCCATCGACATCACGGCGCACCTGCTGCGCGAGCCCGGTGCGCCCGTGGACATCGTGGCGCGCCTGCAGGCCGGCCTGGCCGCCCAGATTGCGGCCTACGCGCTGCTGGGCCGCGATGTGCCGCGCTCGTGGATCACCACGCGCCTGCATGTGGACGGCATTGCCCGCGTCACCTACCCCGACGCCCAGGCCCCGGCCGAGCTCACGCCGCTGGCTGCCGACGAATACCCGGTGCTGGGCCGCGTCCAGCTGGTGGACGAGGGCCTGCAGGCATGAGCACCGCTGCCATCGCCCCGACTGCGCCCCGCCGCCACGTGCTGCCGCCCAACGCCACGGCGCTGGAGAAGGCCGTGGACCAGGTCGTCCCGAATTGGGACGGCCTGGCCGGCGCCTTTCCCGCGCCGGCCCAGGGCGAGCCTGCGGCCTTTCTGCCCTGGCTGGCGGCCGAATGGGGCATTGCCCAGTTCGACCGCTACTTCGACGACGTGCCCGCCCTCATCGCCAACGGCCTGCCCTGGCTGCGCGAGCGCGGCACGGCCGCGTCCATGCAGCGTGCGCTGGGCTGGCTGGGCTATGACGGCGCGCAGCTCGACGAGGATGGTGCCTGGCTGCACCTGGACCTGGGCCGCATCATCGGCGACGCAGAGCTGGCCAGCGTGGCCCATGTGGTACGCGCCAGCCTGCCGGCGCACGTGCGCTTTTACCGCGTCTTCCACGGCCACGACCTGCGCCCGCTGCGGCTGGACCACGGCCCGGGCCTGGACGCCGGCATGCTGGACAACGACAGCGGCACCTGGATCGATGTGTCGCCGTATGGCGAACCCGTCAAGCTCAGCCAGGGCCTGCCCCGCCGCACCGGCACCGAGGCACCGCCTTCGGACGGCGTGCTCACGGCCCACCTGTTCCGCGTCACCACCATCGCCACCTATGCCGACCGCATGCTGCTCGATGCCTGGACGCTGGACAGCGAGATCCTGATCGACGCCAGCCTGGGCATCACCGAAGTCAACGCCACCACCACGGGCGAGCCCGCCTACTACGCGCCGCTGCGGCCCATTCCCGCGCAGGCCATGGCCACCCACAGCGCCTGGACGGTACCCGCACCGCTGGCCCTGGCCAGCCTGCACCCCTGGGCCAGCACCGAGCGCCCGCACGACAACACCCGTACCTGGACCGGACGCTGGGACAGCACGCCCTGGCGCCGATCCTTCGAAACCCGCACCACCACCACCGAAGAACCCGAGGAACCCTGAACATGGCAGTTCTGCAGCAAGCGGGCCGCATCGCCCTCGCCAAGGCCGTCGCCGCCCAGACCATCCACATCGCCTGGGGCCGCGGCCTGCCCGCCTGGGACGCCGCGCCCGAGCCCGAACCCATCACCGCCAACGCCCTGGTCGACGAAATCGGCCGCCGTCTGGTCACCGAGGTGCGCTTTGCGCGGCCCGACGACAACGGCGAGATCGAGCTGCCCAGCGGCGCACGCTACAGCGTCAGCGACACCCCCACCACCTTCGTCTACCTGCGTGCGGCCTTTGGCTTCGACGACGCCAAGGGCGAGGACGTGCGCGAGATGGGCGTGTTCTTCGGCACCCAGGTCGCCACGGACGTGCCGCCCGGCCAGCGCTGGGTGCTGGCCAGCCAGCTGACCGGCAAGGGCGAGCTGTACACGCTGGAGCGCCGCCCCCGGATCCTGCGCAGCGGCAGCGTGCGCCAGGTCGAAGAAATCATCCTCCCCTTCTGAACGGCACCCCATGAGCCAGACCAAGATCTACGACCGCTTCGACGCCGGCAAGCGCTACGACAGGCTGCAGTTCGCGGCCGACCGCGTGCTGCAATCGGCCGAACTCAACGAGCTGCAGAGCATGCAGCAGCACCGCCTGCGCGGCATCACCGATGTACTGTTCAAGGAGGGCGACATCGTCCGCGGCTGCCAGTGCATCACCTCCGCCGACACGGGCGCCACCACCATCGAGGCCGGCGCACTCTACGTGGCCGGCGCCGTGCGCGGCATCACGCCGGGCACGCTCACCGTGGCCACCGTGGGCACGGTCTACGTGGGCGCCTACCTGCAGACTGACACCGTCACCGAGCTGCAGGACCCCGAACTGCTCAACCCCGCCGCCGGCACGCGCGGCTATGGCGAGCCCGGTGCGCTGCGCGAGCGCGTGACCCTGGTCTGGGGTGCGCAGGGCGACGGCACGGCCGGCACCTTCTATCCCGTGTGGACCATCATCGACGGCTCGGTCATGCCCAAGGAGCCGCCGCCCAACATCGACGCCGTCACCCAGGCCCTGGCCCGCTATGACCGCGACAGCGCGGGCGGCACCTACGTGGTGCGCGGCCTGGACGTGATCATGGGCGAGGACCTGGCCACCGGCCAGCAGGTCTACACCGTGCGCGAGGGCGCCGCCCGCGTCAACGGCCATCCGCTGGAGCTGGGTGCCAGCCGCCGCCTGGTCTACGAGGCCAAGCCCGACCTGTTCTTCGTGGACAGCGAGCCCCACACCTCGGCCGGCACGGCCGCCCAGCGCATCCGCTTCGACCGCCAGCCCGCTGTCGGCACGCCCCAGGTGCGCGTGCAGGCGCGCAAGACCGTCACGCTCACGCACGGCGGCTTCACGGGCGCGGCCGACCCGCTGCCCGACAACGCCGTGCTGGCCGTGGACAGCGTGGTCCAGGCCGGCACCACCTACGTGCAGGGCACGGACTGGAAGCTGGTGGGCGGCCAGATCGACTGGAGCCCCTCGGGCGCCGAGCCCGTGCCCGGCAGCACCTACCAGGTCACCTACCAGTACATGCTCAACGCCACGCCCACGGCCGTGGACTCCACGGGCTTCACCGTGGAAGGCGCGCTCAAGGACACCCTGGTGCTGGTCAGCTACCACTACGCGCTGCGCCGCTACGACCGCCTGGTGCTCAACAGCGAAGGCCAGCTGCAGTGGGTGCCCGGCGTGCCCGCCGCCTGGTCGCCCAAGGTTCCGGCCGCACCCAGCGGCACCCTGGCCCTGGCCTCGGTCTACCAAAGCTGGGACAGCAACCGCCGCGTGGACCAGGACGCCGTGCGCGTCGTGCCCATGCAGACCCTCAAGGCCTACCAGGACCACATCCAGACCATCTACGCCGACCTGGCCGAGCTGAGGCTGTCGGTGGATGTGTCGGGGCGGCACAGCGGGGTCAAGAAGGGGTTGTTTGCGGATCCGATGCTGGATGACAGCCTGCGGGATGCAGGCCGTGCGCAGACCGGCCATATCCTGGGTGGCCATCTGCGCCTGCCGCTGAATGTGCAGTTGCACCAGATCGGCACCGACATCACCTCACCCCAGACCACGCCCTACCAGGCCGTGCCCGTGCTCAGCCAGCTGGGCCGCACGACCACCATGCTGGTCAACCCCTACGGGGCCTTCGACCCGCTGCCCAGCTCCACCAGGCTGACGCCCGCCGTGGACTATTGGACCGAGGTGCAGACCACCTGGGCCAATCCCATCATCGCAAGCTTCTGGAGCGGAGAGTCCGAGCGTGTGCTCTCGGACACATCCAAGAACATTGAGTTCCTGCGCCAGATCGAGGTGCAGTTCTGGATCGACTTCCCTGTGGGCGAAACGCTGACGGCAGTGACCTTCGATGGCATCGCCGTCACGCCAGAGCCATTGGCAGGCGGCACTCTGGTGGCCACGGAACAAGGTCTGAAAGGCAAGTTCAAGATCCCGGCTCGCGTGCCCGCAGGCACCAAGGCCGTGCGCTTCACAGGCCGAGGCGGCAGCCATGCGGAAACCATCTTCACCGGTCAAGGCACGCTGCGCAGCCGTACGCTGGCCTCGGTGGTGGTCGTCATCATGTTGACCAACGGCTGGGATCCGCTGGCCCAGACCTTCACACTGGGCACCACGCGCGAAGTCTGCGGAACACGCCTGTGGTTCACGACTCCGGGCAAAGAGGACGTGCAGGTGCAACTGCGCGAAGTCACAGGCGGCGTTCCCTCGCGCGGCGTCATCTCCGAATGCGTGCTCAAGCCGGAGCAGATCCGGGCCGACGTCGCCGCAGGAAAGCCCACCCTTGCGCAATGGGCGCCGCAGCTGCTGGAGGCCGGCGTCGAATACGCCATCGTCATCCTCACCAACGACATGACCACCGCCGTGGCCGTGGCCGAACTCGGTGGCTGGGACCAGGCCCGCGCGCAATGGGTCACCAGCCAGCCCTACAGCGTGGGCGTGCTGCTGTCCAGCAGCAACGCCAGCACCTGGACGCCACACCAGACGCGCGATCTCGCCTTCGAACTGCTGGCGGCTGAACACACGGCCAACACCCGCACCGTCGAGCTGGGCCGCGTCACCGTGGAGGACGCCACCGACCTCATGGTGCAGGCCGGCGCCATGCTGCCGGCAGCCGACTCGCAGGTGGTCTTCGCCATGCAACTGGAGGATGGAACCACGTTGGAGGCCGCAGCCGGCCAGCCCGTGCAACTGGCCAGCCGCTACAACGGCGAAGTGGCCGTGCGCGCCAAGCTCTCGGGCAACACCCAGTTGGCAGCCCATCTGCTGCCCGGCATGCAACTGGCCGCCGCCAGCCTGCAAAACACCGGCGACTACATCAGCCCCACCATCAACGCCGGCAGCAACACCACGCTCAGCGTAGTGGCAGAGGCCGTGCTGCCCGCTGGCAGCTCCCTGGTCGTGCAGATGCAGGCCGAGGGCAGCAGCACCTGGGTAAACGTCCCCTACCTGAGCACCAGCCCGCAGACCGCCGGCGTGCTGGAGATCACCTACCGCCTGGCCGGCATCAACGCCGAGCGCCTGCGTGTCCGCCTGGTCCTCACGGGCAGCCACAGCGCCCGTCCCCAGGTCACCAACCTGCGAGCCATCGTGATATGACCTTGCACGACGACAAGACAGCGCAGGGCTGGCCCCTGCCCCACCCCGACAACCGCCTGGAAGACGACGTGCTGCGCCTGCGCCAGGCCGTGCAGGACGTGGACCAGGCGCTGACCGCAGCGCGCCAGCTCATCGACACCAAGGCCAGTTCCCAGGGCGTGCAGGACGCAATGGACGTGGTGGCTCACCGCATAGAGCAACTGGAGACCGCCGTCCAGTCGCTGAGCACCGGCAAGGTGGCCAGCGTCAACGGCGTGGCCGGCGTCAACGTCAAGCTCAACCCCGAGCACCTCGCGCTGGGCCCGGCCAACGGCGCCACCAGCGAAAGCTTCGGCTACGACGCCCAGGGCCGCATCAGCAGCATCACGCGCAGCGTCAACGGCTTCAGCGCCACCACCGCCGTCAGCTACGACGGCGCCGGCCGCGTCTCCCAGCAGCAGACCAGCTACCGCGGGCGCGTGCGTACGGAAACCTATGCCTACGACGCCGCCACGGGGCGGGTGTCGGGGGTGAATGCGACGGAGGTACAGGGATGAGTTTCGATGTGGTGACGCACAGCGAGGTGCGGAGGCTGGCGCAGAGCCTGCAAAAGGACATGGGGCTGCAATTGCGGTCACGGCCAGTGTGGAAAGGCCCGGAGCGATTTGCACCGGGGATTCGGGTGGGTGGGGACAGTCCTTATCGGATGCTGCCAGCCTTCAGCCCAAACTACTTCTTGGAATCTGTCTGCCATAACGGCGAGATATATGCAGGGACACAGATCAATGGCAGCGTGGGAGCTTCTGTCTACACTTCTGCCGATCTCAAGACATGGGTACTGCGCTCCAGTGCCAGCAACGTCTCCAGTATCTCTAATATCGGCAGAACGATTTTGCTGTGGTGGAACAACCGCCAAACAGTCAGCATATCCAATGACAACGGCCTGACCTGGCCTACCGCCCTCAATGGAACGACATTAATCAATGTCGTAGCTGCGGGTGCCTATGGGTTTGGTCTCAACTCCTCCCAATATTACTATCTGTTTACGGTGACGGGCGGCTGCGAGACGCTTCCCCTTCCAGAATCTCGCCAGTGGAAATACATGCTTTTCAACGGCAGCCGCTACTTGGTGTTGGACTACTACTGTGACCGCGCCTATGCCAGTCAGGATGGGCGAACCAGCTGGCAGGCTACAGCCAATCTGAGCCAGGCGCTGACAGATTTGCCAGGCAACTATGGCTCTAGTACCGCTCGCCAAGCCTATGTTATTGATGGACGCTTCGTGATACTTGATGTGGCGCGTGGATCCATCTCAACCGTGATCTCGGACGACGGCATTAACTGGAGAGCAGGCACCACTGGCATGATTTTCGGACACCAGGGCTATATCGCCCAATGCTCCGACAAAGCATCCATATATGACGGCGCACTGTACATAGGTGCGCGCCTCACCAACGGGGTGGCCGGCGATCTTGGCCGGTTCGTATTGCTTGAAATCAGGGAAGGAACCCGCGTCCGGCTAATGCCCTCCTTCTACACGCCAAGTTCCAGCGGCTCCTCGGAGACGCCGCCTGGAATACATGCCAAGGTGGGGGGAACCGGTCTGTTCTTCAACTCAAGCGCCAACGTCCCTGGCGCACGCTACGAAATCAACCCAGATGCCATGGAGACCTACCATGCACTATGAATATGACCTCTGGGGTTGGTATGTCGGTGAGCACCAAACCTGGCGTGAACGCTGCACCACGCTGGCACCAGCATGCACCGACATGCCCGAAGAGCCCGGCGCCACACGCTGCCTGTGGACCGGCAACGGCTGGATAGAACACCCCTACGAGAAGCCGCCGATCCTGCCAGATTTGCCACAGCATCCAGACCCACGCCACATCACCCCCCTGGCCCTGCGCCGCCGCTTCACCCTGGCCGAACGCTCGGCCATCGAATGGGCCGCCGTGGACCGTGCCGACACCAGCGAGAAGCAGCGCAAGGATGCCGCCATGCTGCGCGCCTGCCTGAAGGACCAGGAGCAGGCCGGCTTCATCGACCTGGACGATGCGGACGTAGCCACCGGCGTGCGGCTGATCGAGGAGCTGCAACTGATCGCACCAGGCCGCGCAAGCGAGATCCTCGGGGCACCCGTCCAGCCTGGCGAACGCCCCTGACATCTCCACCTGCAAAAGCCCCGGCACCCGTTGAGTGGCCGGGGCTTTTCCTTTCCTGGTCGGCACCCCGAACCAGCGCCAAACCAAGCCTCTGTGCAGCCCTCCGGCACAGCCAAGGTCGCTGGTGCCCAAGCCCCCGCCGCGAGAACATCAATGCAACCCGGGCACAGCGCCAGCGGCCTTGCAGGCGGCAGGCACCAAGCCCTGCAAGGACAACCAGGCCGCCTTCGCTGCATGAACTTCAGCATGACACAAACCATCACTGTCGATCCCGCCAACACCGCAGCTTGCGCGAAGGTGCCTGCATGAGCCTGGATGCCGTCATCAGTGCCGATCTGGTGAAGACGCGGGCGGAGATTGCTGCGTTGAGCAGTGCCGTGGCAAGTGCACGCAGCGAGATTGCAGGCTTGAACAGTCAGGTCAGCAACAGCAGTGTTCTGAAGAGCTTGCAAAGACTTCGCGTTCAGCCTAGCGGCAGTGCGCCTTACTACTCAGACGTTGCTATCGCGGCCATCAACCCTCAGAAAACCACAGTACTAATAAGGCAGGTGAATCCAAATGTCAGTGCAATGGTCTTCGATTGCGAGATCCTGAGTCCAACAGTGCTCCGCTGCTGGAACTACTTAATGGGCTCCGACTACAAAATCTACAGCGCAGGAGTGATAGATATCCAGGTGGTGGAGTTCAAGTAATGCCCCACCACTACGCCCAGCTCACCCCCGCCGGCCTGGCCTTCGCCATCACCGAAACGCACGCCGAGCTCAACGCTCCCGACCTGCTGCCCCTGCCCCGCTACGACACCTCGGTGCTCGGCCGCCGCTGGACCGGCACGCACTGGGAAGACGTGGCGCAGGCCTTGCCTGAAGACCAGGCAGCGTCCAACGAACCCGCCCCCCGCCGCATCACCCCCCACGCCCTGCGCCGCCGCTTCACCGTGGTCGAACGCACGGCGCTGGAGTGGGCCGTGGTGGACCGTGCCGAGGCGGGCGAGGCCGACCGGCTCAACGCGGCCACGCTGCGCTCGCTGCTCAAGGACATCGAGCAGGCGCGGCAACTCGATCTTGACGACCCCGAACTGGCCGACAGCCTGCGCCAGTTCGAGGCCTTCGGACTCATCGCCGCGGGGCGCGCCCAGGAAATCCTGGACGGCCCCGTACAAGCCCACGAACAGCCGTGACCACCCCTTTTTGACGACAGCCCCACGGCCCAACCACCCCCCAACCCGGAGAACACCATGGCGACAGCCCCGTTCCATCATGGCATTCGCGTCACGGAAGTGAGCGAAGGCATCAATTCCATCCGCATCGTGTCCACGGCCGTGATCGGCCTCGTGGCCACGGCCAGCGACGCCGATGCGGCCACTTTCCCGCTGAACCGTCCGGTGCTGGTCACCAAGGTCGATGCGGCCATCGGCAAGGCCGGCACCAAGGGCACGCTGGCCCAGGCGCTGAACGCCATCAAGGAGCAGTGCCGCCCGGTGCTGGTCGTCGTGCGCGTGGCCGATGGCGAAGGCGCCACCGAGGCCGAACGCCGCACCGACCAGGATGCAAAGGTCATCGGCACCACCGCCGGCAACCAGTACACGGGCCTGCAGGCGCTGCTGGCGGCCCAGGCACAGCTCGGCGTCAAGCCGCGCATTCTGGGCGCGCCGGGCCTGGACAGCCAGGCCGTGACCGACGCGCTGGCGTCCGTGGCCATCAAGCTGCGCGGCTTTGCGTATGCGGCGGCCATCGGCAACGATGTGGCCGAGGCTCAGGCCTACCGCGAGCACTTCGGCCAGCGCGAGCTGATGCTGCTGTGGCCCGGCTTCAAGGCGCTGGACCTGTCCACCGCCGCCGTGCAGGACGCCTCGCCCGTGGCCTACGCCCTGGGCCTGCGCGCGCGCATCGACCAGGAGCAGGGCTGGCACAAGACGCTGTCCAACGTGCCGCTGTCCGGCGTGCTGGGCATCTCGCGCGATGTGCACTGGGACCTGCAAAGCCCCGATACCGAGGCCGGCATCCTCAACCAGGCCGGCATCACCACGCTGATCCAGAGCCAGGGCCACCGCTTCTGGGGCTCGCGCACCTGCACGGACAGCGAGCTGTTCCGCTTCGAGTCCAGCGTGCGCACCGCGCAGGTGCTGGCCGACACCATGGCCGAGGCGCATTTCTGGGCCGTGGACAAGCCCATGCACCCCAGCCTGGTCAAGGACATCCTGGAAGGCATCAACACCAAGTTCCGCGAACTGAAGGCCCTGGGCTACATCCTGGACGGCAAGGCCTGGTACGACGAAACGGTCAACGAGACCGCCACGCTCAAGGCCGGCAAGCTGGTGCTGGACTACGACTACACGCCCGTGCCTCCGCTGGAGGACCTGGGTTTTCGCCAGCGCATCACCGACCGCTACTTCGCCGACTTCGCCCTGCGCGTGGGCACCGGCCAGTAAACGGCGGCCGCACCCGACACACCCAATACACCGAACACACCGGATACACAGGAGAAAAGCACCATGGGACTGCCCCGCTCTCTCAAGAATTTCGCCACCTTCGTGGATGGCAACTCGTACATCGGCGACATGCCCGAAGTGGGCTTGCCCAAGCTCACCCGCAAGATGGAGAAGTACCGCGCCGGCGGCATGAACGGCGAGGTCAGCCTGGACTTCGGCATGGAGGCCATCGAGGCCGACCTGACCGCTGCCGGCTACATGAAGGAATTGATCTCCACCTGGGGCACGCTGCGCCACGACGGCGTGCTGCTGCGCTTCGCCGGCGCCCTGCAGGGCGATGACAGCGAAGGCGTGGACTCGCTGGAAGTGGTCATGCGTGGCCGCTTCTCGGAGTTCGACCCCGGCAAGGCCAAGGCCGGCGACAAGACCGAGATCAAGTACAAGCTGGCCGTCAGCTACTACCGCCTGTCCATCAACGGCCAGGTGCTGATCGAGATCGATCCGGTCAACTTCGTCGAAGTCGTCAACGGCATCGACCGCCTGGCCCAGGTCCGCGCCGCGCTGGGCATCTGAGCCTGGCTCAACTGACCGGGCCGGCCGGCCCGGTCCTCCTCTTTTCTTCACCCGAACGCTGACACACCATGGACACCACCAAGCCCCAGGAAGACCTCCAGAACCAGGCTGCCGCCAATGCGGCCGCCCTCGCATCGGGCGATGCGCGCGAGATCACGCTCGACGTGCCGCTCAAGCGCCCCGGCGGCGACCTGGCCCGGGTGCTGGTGCGCCGCCCCAATGCCGGCGCGCTGCGCGGCCTGTCGCTGGTCGAGCTGCTGCACATGAACGTGACCGCGCTGCAGACCCTGCTGCCGCGCGTGACCGAGCCCATGCTGCACAAGGCCGAAGTGCTGCAGCTGGACCCCGCCGACCTGGTGACCCTGGGTACGGAGGTGGCCTCTTTTTTGGTGCCGAAGGCGCAGAGGGAGCAATTCCCGAGCGCGTAGAGGATGCCATGGCCGACCTGGCCATGGTCTTCCACTGGCGGCCGGCGGACATGGAGGACATGTCGCTGGCCGAACTCGGCCAATGGCATGAACGGGCGCGCGAGCGCTACGAAAGCCAGGACTGAGCCAGGACTGAGCACCACCTCCACTCCATCGCCCGCCTCTCGCCCCTCTCTTGCACGCCCCTTGCCCATGACCTCCACCCAACGCCAAAACCGCACCGGCCAGGGAGCCCTCCATGGCCGTTGACACCCTGCGCCTGGACGAGGTGCTCAAGCAGGCCGAGCGCGTGCACCAGCCCCTGGCGCTGCTGGGCAGAACCAGCAGCAACACGGCCCGGGAACTCAAGGAAACGGTCGACCAGTTGAAGAAGCTGCAGCAGCAGCAAACCCAGCTGGGCGACTACCGCGCGCTGCGCAGCGGCCTGGCAGACACCACGGCACGGCTGCGCGGAGCGCGCCAGCAGATGGCCCAGCTGCGGCTGGAATCGGGCGCGGGCGAGCAGCCCTCGCGCGCCATGCTGCGCGCGCTGCGTTCGGCCCAGGTCGAGGAAGAGCGCCTGGCGCTGCTGCGCGCCACGCAGCGATCGCGCCTGATGGACATGCGCGAAGGCCTGCGCGGCGCGGGCGTGGACACGGGCAACCTGTCGGCGCAAGAGCGCAAGCTGCACAACGACATCCGCGCCACCACGGCCCAGATGGAAAAGCAGCGCAAGGTGGTGGCACCGGCCGCCCAGCGGCTGGAGAGGATCGACGCCCTGCGCGAGCAGAGCAAGACCCTGGCCGATCGCGGCCAGGCGCTGCGCGAGACGGGCGGCAAGATGCTGGCGCCCGTGCGCGCCGTGAGCCAGGCCTTCATGACCGACGACCAGGCCGCCGCACAGCTGCGCGCCACCATGGCGGGCAGCAACGGCAAGCCGGGCGCCGATTACCAGCAGGTGCTGGACATGGCCAAGAGCCTGGGCACCGACATGCCCGGCAGCACGGCCGACTACATCGTGATGATGAACCAGCTGCAGCGCCAGGGCGTGTCCTCGCAGGATGTGCTGGGCGGCGTGGCCCGGCAGGCGGCCAACCTGGGCGCGGTGCTGAACATGCCCGCCAAGGAGGCTGGCGAGTTTGCGGCGCAGCTGCAGCAGGCCACCCGCGCAAGCGCGGGCGACATGGCCGCACTGGCCGACACGGTGCAGCGCACCTCCCACCTGGGACTGGACCCCTCAGGCATGGTCAAGGGCCTGGACACCATCGGCAAGGCCCTGCCGCAGCTGGGACAGCAGGGCGCAAGGTCGGGACAGATGTTCGCGCCGCTGCTGCTCATGCTCAACGACGCCAGCATCAGCGGCGAGGCCGCCGGCAAGGCCGTCGGCAACCTGGTCAAGAACTCCATGGACCCGGCCAAACTGGGCCAGGTCAACAAGATGCTCGCGAGCCAGGGCGTGTCGCTGGACTTCAAGGACGCCAGCGGCCAGTTCGGCGGCACCGAGCAGATGATGGCCCAGCTGCAAAAGCTGCAGAGCCTGGGCAGCGACAAGCTGCGCGCCGCTGCGCTGGACAAGCTGGCCGGCGGCGACGCGCAGACGCGCAAGGCCCTGGAGGCGCTGCTCCAGCAGGGCCCGGGCGGCTACCAGCAGATCGCCTCCCAGCTCAAGTCACAGGCGGATCTGGATGGGCGCGTGGCCATCATGAAGGACTCGGTCTCGGCCCAATACGAGTCCGTCAAGGACAGCTACAACGGCCTGTTGAGCGACATGGGCTCGACCATTGAGTCCGACCTCAAGGCCGTGCTGGGCACGCTGCGCGAGATGACCGAAGGCATGCGTGCCTGGGTCAAGGAGCATCCCCAGATCGTGCAGTGGACGCTGCGCATCGTGGCCGTGCTGGGCCTGCTGGTGGCAGGCGTCGGTTTGGTGAGCAGCGTGCTGTTCGGCCTGCTGGCGCCGCTGCTGCTCACGCGCACCGTGTTCGGCCTGCTGGGCGCGGCCATGGGCGCAGGCAGCAGTGCCTTGGGCGTGCTCAGGCGCGGCCTGGCGGCCGTGGTCCTGTCGCTGGGAATGATGGGCGGCGGCGGCAGTGCCATGGGCCTGTTGGCCGGCGGCATGCGCATGGCCAGCAACGCTGCGGGCGTGCTCCGGCGCGGCGTGGGCGCCGTGGTCCTGTCCCTGTCCATGATGAGCGGCGGTGGCGGAGCCATGGGTCTGCTGTCGGGAGGCTTGCGCATGGCCAGCAACGCTGCGGGCGTGCTCAGGCGCGGGCTGGGAGCCGTGGTCCTGTCGCTGGCCATGATGGGCCGCGGCGCTGCCATGGGCAGCATAGGCACCGCCCTGGCCGGCGCGGGCCGCGCTGCAGGCCGCATCTTCGGCGGCGGTGCAGGCGCAGCCAAAGGCGTGGCCGGCAAGGGCCGTGCGGGCGCCGTCATGGGCCTGCTGGGCGCCGGCCTGGGTGCCGTCGGCGGTGGCCTGGGCGGCAGTCTGGGTGGTGCAGCCGCATCGCTGATGGGCCTGGTGCGCATGACACCCATGGGCCGGCTCGCAGGCGGCCTGATGGGCGCGGGCGGCTCGATCATGCAGAACTGGGACGGCCTTTCCACCGCCTTCAAGGCCGGCGACTGGAAGGGCGTCGGCGGCACGCTGCTGGAGGCCGGCAAGGCCGGCCTCGATGGCGCCACGGGCGGGTTGTTCGGCGTGGTCTCTGACCTGGCCGGCAAGGGCATCAGCGGCCTGGCCTCGTCGGTGGGCTCATGGTTCAAGTCCGGCGATGCGTCGGCACCCGACCAGGGCCGCGCCGGCGCACTGCGCCAGGGTGTCGCTGCTGCAGCCACGGCGGCCACGCTGGCCACGGGCGCCATGCCGGCCCTGGCCGACACGGGCGCCGTGCGCATCGACAGCCGCCCGCCGCTGGCCAGCGCCGCTGCACCCGCGCCGGCACCGGCCCCGGTGGCCGGCGCCACCATCCATATCACCGTCAACGCTGCGCCCGGCCAGGATGCGCAGGCCATTGCCCGCGCCGTGGCCGCCGAGCTGGACCGCCGCGAAATGGCCAGGCGCTCCAGCGTGCTGTCGCAGCTGTCCGATATCGATTGAGGAGCATGAGCATGCTGATCACACTGGGCCAGTTTGCCTTCGGCATCGACACACTGGCATTCGACAAGCTGGTGCGCAGCAGCACCTGGCGCCACCCGAGCAACAGCCGCGTGGGCGCGCGCCCCGCCCGCCAGTCGCTGGGCCCAGGCGATGAAACGCTGGGCCTGACCGGCGTGCTCGCACCCGAGTTCCGGGGCACGGCCAAGTCGCTGGACGACCTGCGCGAAATGGCCGACCAGGGCAAGGCATGGGCCCTGGTGGGCGGCGAAAGCATCCTGGGCGCCTGGGTCATCGAGAGCCTGCAGCAGACCGGCACGCACTACACACCGGGCGGCAAGCCGCGCCGCATCGAGTTCGATCTCAAGCTGGCCCGCGTGGACGACCACCTGGCCGAAGGCGGCGGCGGCGTCGATCCCTGGCCCGATGACGACTTCTGGGAATGGTGGATCTGATGGCCACACAGGAATACCTGCACGCCAAGCCCCAGTACGAGATCGTCCTGGACGGGCGCAACATCACCAGCCAGGTGGACACGCGGCTGATGAACCTGACGCTGTCCGAATCGCGCGGCGAAGAAGCTGACAAGCTGGACATCACGCTGGACGACAGCGATGGGCGCCTGGCCCTGCCGGGCAAGGGATCCAAGATCGCGCTGAAGCTGGGCTGGGCCGGCCACGGCCTGGTCGACAAGGGCACCTACGAGGTGGACGAGGTGGAGCACCAGGGTGCGCCCGACAGAATCGTGGTGCATGCGCGCTCGGCCGAGCTCAAGCGCCAGCTGCGCACGCGCTCCGAGCACAGCTACCACAACAGCACGCTGGGCCAGATCGTGCGCAGCATTGCGCAGCGCAACGGCCTGCAGGTGCGCGTGGACGCGCAGTTCGAGAACCTGCGCGTGGACCACATCGACCAGACCCACGAAAGCGACCTGAACTTCTGCAGCCGCCTGGCGCGGCAGTACGACGCCGTGTGCACGGTCAAGAAGGGCAAGCTGGCCTTCATCGCCATCGACAGCAAGATCACCGCCGGCGGCCAGACCGTGGAGGCCGCCACGCTCACGCGCGCCGAGGGCGACAGCCACGCCTACCACACGGCCGCGCGCAACGACTACAGCGGCGTTCGCGCGTACTGGAACGACGCGGATCGCGCCGAAAAACGCAGTGCCACGCAGGGCGCCGAAGACAACGAAAAGCGCCTGAAGGACACCTACGGCAGCGAGGCCGAGGCGCAGGCCGCCGCCAAGGCCGAGATGGGCCGCATCAACCGCGCCAAGGCCACCATGGGCCTGAAGCTGGCGCTGGCGCGGCCCGACCTGATGCCGCAGACGCCGCTGAAGCTGCAGGGATTCAAGGCAGAGATCGATGACACGCCGTGGCTGGTCGTCAAGATCCAGCACGAGCTGGGCGACGGCGGCTTCACCTCCAAGCTGACGCTGGAGACACGCGCCAAGTGAGCGAGAGGGGCGGGTAGAGCGCGTCCTGGAGCGGCCGGCGCAGGCCGTTCAGCGCGCGGCCAGGGTCGCCACGGCCATGATGGCGGCGCGGCCCGAATCGTCGGCCCGGCCGTAGCAATCGAGCAGCTCGCGCTCGTCGGGCGCCAGGGTCTGGACCGATGCGTTCGCATGCTGGCCCGTGACCACATACAGGACATCCACGCCCAGGCCCGCCATCACGGCCAGGGCGGCCGCATTGGGCGATTGCTCGCCCTTCTCCCAGGTGGCCAGGGTGCCGCGCGAGACGTCGCAGGCGTCGGCCATGGCGAGCTGCGCCACGTCCAGACGCAGACGCTCCTGCCTCAGCCTTTCACCGATGTGATCGAAATTTCTTCTATTCATCAATTGACATGCTCGAAATTTCAAGCAATGATGCAGTCAGCGTGTAACCAAACCATCCAAACCATCCCAAATACTACATGACAGCCATGCACTCCCCCAGAGCCGTGCCCGGTATCCCTGCGGATCCGGTGCTTCATGACAGGCCCGTGCCACTGCGCATGACGGCATCCGAACGCGAACGCCACGCCCGCTATGCCAGCCGTGAAAGCCGCAGCGCCTCCAACTTCGCGCTGAAGCTGTACCGCATGGGCATGCAGCAGTACGAGCAGCAGATGCCGCCGCTGCCCCAGGCCGATCAGGCGCGATAGCCACCCGCGCCGACCTGTTCACCGCCTTGTCTTCGATCCCAACTGCCCCCAGGAGCCTGCCATGCGCATGATGTGCCCCCACTGCAACGAACACGCCTACACCCGCACCAGCCTGCAGCTGACCAGCACCAGCCGCGAGACCATCTTCCAATGCCGCAACTTCGAGTGCGGCCATGTGTTCTCGGCGGTCACCGAGATCAACCGCACCATCAGCCCCAGCGCCATTCCCAACCCCATGGTGATCCTGCCGATGAGCACGCACATCAAGCGCAAGCTGCTGCAGACCCAGCTGGACGCCATGCCGTCCTCGCAATACGAAGGCGCAGCGCACCGCGCAGCCCAGGCGGCCGAATCCGCCCAATCCCCCCAAGGCGCGCGCAGCTAGCGCGGCCGGGGCGCCTTCTCCTGACGGCGCCCCACCCGGCGCGCGGGCAGCCCGCCTGCACCGCCGCCACCCCACCCCCTTTCCCGCAACCTGCGGAGCCTGCATGAAGGCCCTGCGGGATGCGCTCACCCTGAAACGACCTGGACAGACCATGAAGCTCGGCGACCTGCGCCTTTCCGATCTGATGCGACTGCTGCAGGCAGACGATGCGCCCGCGCCCGAATACCGGCCCGAATACCGGCCCGTGGACCCGCCCGCACTGCCCGAGGCCTACCAGCGCCTGAGCGTCAGGGACTGCCGCATCCGCCTGCGCGAGCTGCAGCGCGAAGCCGCGCAGCGCGCCTCCAACGGCCGCTCGGGCAGCGCCGAAAGCCGCGAATGGGCGGGCCTGGCCAGCCACTACCGCATGGCCCTGGTGCTGCTGGCGGGCATAGACGGCGAGATCGAGGAGCTGGCCCTGCGCGACTGGCGCGAAATGCCGCCGCCCGAGCGCGACGCCATCCGCCGCCAGATCCGAGCGCTGCGCACCTGCCTGCTGCCGCTGCGCGCGCTGGCCCTGAGGACCTGAGCCCATGTCCGTCCTGCTCGCCGCCAAATCCACCGGCCGCAGGCTGCGCACCGCCAGCCTGCAGCAATGGGACCAGCACAAGCCCCGCCCCCACATGGTCCAGCGCGCCATGCAGGCGCTGGAAAAAGCCTTGCCCCCGCAGTGGCTGCAGCCCATGAAGCTGCTGGGCCTGGGCGACTGGCAAAAGGGCGCGCAACACGCCAACGGCCAGCCCGAATGGGCTGCCTGCCACGACGCGCTGGCCGCCATTGACGACTTTGCCAGCCGCCACGGCCGTGCGGCCGAGTGGAATCTGGACGACTACGAGATCTGCCAGATGGCCAGGCGCCTGAGCGACGAAGTCGGTGAGCTCGACGCCGGCGCCCAGGCCCAGAACATGGACCTGGCCGCACGCGTGGACCTGGTGCGGCTGATGCTGCGCATGCTGGGCCTGCAGGAAAGCACGCCGCTGGCCGGCGAGCCCGCCATCCGCCGCGCGCTGGACGCGGCCTGGTGGCGCCGCATGCTGCGCCGCCACGTCACGCGCACCGTGGAGGCCGGCGCCGTCAAGCTGGGCATCGTCAACCGCAGCGCCGGCGGCTATGCCAGCAACGCCACCGTGCGCCGGCGCACCGCGCAGATCGAACGCAACGCCCGCGCGCTGGAGCGCAGCCTATACCGAAACGAGGCCGGCCAGGTCTTCACCCTGGCCGAGCTGGCCGCGCTGTCGCCGGCCAACCCCGTGATCCGTGGCGGCGAGCTGATGACGCGCATCCGCGGCGCAGAGGAATATGCCGACGCGCGCAGCCACGTCGGCCTCTTTCTCACGCTGACGGCGCCCAGCCGCTTTCACGCCGTCACGCTGGGCAGCGGCGGCCGGCCGCGCCCCAATCCGCATTACGACGGCCACAGCACGCCGCGCGATGCCCAGCTGTGGCTGCGCACCATGTGGGCGCGCGTGCGATCGCACCTGGGCCGCCAGCGCATCGCCATGTACGGCATCCGCGTGGCCGAGCCGCACCATGACGCCACGCCGCACTGGCACGCCCTGGTCTGGGCCGAGTGCGAGGAGCACGCCCAGCACATCGAGGCCGCCATCCGCAAATGGTGGCTCAGCGAAGATGGCGACGAGCGTGGTGCCCAGCGCAACCGCGTCAACGTCAAGCGCATGACCGGCGGCGGCGCTGCCGGCTACGTTGCCAAGTACATCGCCAAGAGCGTGGGCCATGCGGCCCTGGCCGACCACCTGGACGTGGTGCAGGGCCGCCTGTGGGATGTGGAGCAGGGCGGCATGCCCGGCCACCGCCGCGTGGACGCCTGGGCTGCCTGCTGGGGCATTCGCCAGTTCCAGGCCGTGGGCATGCCCAGCGTCTGCGTCTGGCGCGAGCTGCGCCGTGTCAGCAAGGACCAGGTCGAACAGATCCGCATCGACGGCGACAAGGCCAGCTGGAAGGCCTGGGGCGCCAGCCACCGCCACGGGCCCGACATCCCCGCCGACTGGCGCCGCTACATGGAAGCCATGGGCGGCCACTGCCTGGCCCGCGACCGCTGGCACCTGCGCATGGCACGCCGCCCCGTGCCCGCCGGCGCCGTCAACCAATACGGCGAGGCCATCGCGCCCGGCTGCGGCCGCGTGGTGGGCCTGGAAACCCGGCGCGGCCAGTGGCTGGTCTCGCGCCGCATCGCCTGGCGCAGCGTGGCGCGCGCCACGCTGGAGTTCCAGGAAACCCAAGGTTCAGAAAGCGCCGAGGGTGCCGAGGTCGCCGACGTGGCCCCTCCCGCCCTGCCCGCCCGCGCGCCGCTGGCGCGCGCTTGGACTGGTTTCAATAACTGTACGGCCCGGCTCACGGGCCACACGCTGCGCGCCCTCATCGGCCGCGGCGGGCACCAGCGCGAGGACCGTGCCAACCCGGCCGGGCCCGATTCGGGTGCCGATCCAGTGTCCCATTCCGTGCTGCACCGCCCCGCATCCGGCGCCACGCCATCCACCCCCCCTTTCTTTACCAGCTGATCCACCCCTGGAGGACCCACCATGCACCACAACATCACCGCCCTGCGCAGCTACCGCGCCACCCTCATCCCCCACGGCGTGGACGCCGCGCAGCTGGATCAATTGGCCGACGCCCGCCTGCTGCCCGTGCTGCGCCTGAAGGCGGCCAGCGCCAGCCACGCCCAGGCCTGTGCCCTGCTGGCCAGCGGCCGGCCCGTTCTGCGAGTCGAGCGAGTCGAGCGAGTTGAACGTGTGGAGCGCAAGAAGGCAGGCAAGTCCATCACGCCGCGCCAGGCCTGATCAAGCACCCAAGCACCGGACACGACATCGGAGAACACCGCAATGACGCAACAGAACATGGAACTCTTTCACAGCGCCCCGCGCCTGGACACCCAGGGCATCGCCAACTACCTGGGCCTGAGCCGCGAGCACGTCACCGCGCGCCTGACCAAGCGCCCGGACTTTCCCAAGCCCTTCATCAACGCCAGCCGCCGCATCCGCTACTGGCGCATGGCCGACGTCAAGGCCTGGGCCGAGGGGCGCCGGTGAGCCGGCACCAGGCCATCGCCGTGCGCTCAGTGATCGCTGCCCGCAAGAAAACGGCGTGCCTGGTCGCGCGCCCCGTCGAAGATCTGCCGGGCCATAGGCTGCGGCACGCTGGCCGGCAGGCGCGGCTGCAGCCGGGCTATGGCACCGTCCAGCGCCTCGACCATCTCCACCATGCTTTCCCACAGGCCTGCGATGCGCGTGGTCTCGGCCAAGGCCTTCCAGTGGCGGCGCTGGATCTCGGCCAGGCGGTAGTGGCGGCTGCGCCCCGGCAGGGCCATGGCCATCCTGGCGCGCTGGCGGGCGATCTTGCCGTGGCCATGGCCGATGATGGGCCAGGCCGACAGCACGTCGTACAGCGGCGTCATCTCATAGCCGCCGCCCGGCTGCAGAAACACAGAGAAATTCTTGGCATGCCCGTCCGTGGCCGCCAGCAGCCAGAACGCCAGCTGGGCCATCACGAAGCGGGCGCAATCCTGGGCAGGCTCGCTGCCATGCTGCAACACCTGCAGGCACTGCAGCATGCCGGGCCCGCCGTGGGTCTCGTACTTGTTGGCGCTGGCAACGCCGCGCACCTGGCAGAAATCCTCCTGGGGCAGACGCGCAATCCAGCCCTGCGCCGTCCAGGCGCGGTCAAAGCGCTCCACGCACAGCACCTGCTGCCCGCCAAAGCTCTCGATGCTGCTGTCGGCCGCGGCAAAGCCCAGCTCGGCCAGCAGGCGGGCGCACAGCCACTCATTGGCCACTGACTCGCTCAGGTCGTAGTGCCAGTGCGGCACCACGCCGATGGCCGGCTTCAGGATATGCGTGGTCGGCGTCGCGCCCAGCGGGCGGCACCACTGGCCGCCATGGCGCAGCACCGCCGTCTTCTCCTGCGCACCGGCAATGGACAGCCGGAACTCCTGGTCCACCTCCAGCGCGCCAAACCCACCACCCAGGCTGGCCAGGTGCTCGGCAATCTGCGCCTCGCTCAGCGGCTCGAAGCGCACCTGGTCAAAACCGTCGGGCACGGCCCCCTCGGGCAGCAGCTGCACGGCACCCACGCAATCGCGGCCAATGGCTTCCAGCAGCGAAAACGCATCGATCCCGCGCAGCCCGAAGCGCTGGTGAATGCGCCGGCGAATGCCCTCGCCGTCCGGCAGCAGGTTGTCGAAATAGTGGGCCACCACCTCGCCCGCCACCGTCAGGTCGCGCGTGAAGGGCATGGACAGTGACAGCGGCCGCGCATGCGCGCTCTGCGGCCAGGCCGGGTCATAGGCGAACACATGGCGGCCCGTGCGCGTGACCTCCCAGGTGCCCACCCGCTCCCCATTCATCCAGACGCCCAGCGCCGCCATCACCAGGACCCTTTCGGCTTGCGGTCCTGCCAGTGCGGCGGCAGCGCCTGCGGCTTGAAGGCCACGGGGCGGTCGGCGGGCTTGCGGGGCACGTTGTCACCCGCGTACGGTTGTGGAGCGGGCTCGGCCACCTTCAACGCAGCAGGCACAGGCACAGGCACAGGCGCAGGCACAGGCACAGGCACAGGCACAGGCACAGGCACAGGCACAGGCACAGGCACAGGTGCAGACGCAGAAGAAGCCACCGCATCCGCCCTGGGCCGCATGAGCAGATCGACATCCAGCAGCTGCAGGATCTCCATCAGCTGGCGCACGCTGATGGCGGCCGGGTCACGCTCTATCGCCGCCACACGCGACTGGGACACGCCCAGCCGCTGTGCCAGTTGGGCCTGGCTCACGCCAGCGGCCTTGCGCAGCGACTTCAGGTGCAGCGCAAGCTGATCGGGCAGTTGCAACAGGTGGTCCATGGTGTTCTCCTGGCCAGGGCATTCAAAATATCATCTCAAGATGATGAATTGAAATTATCACTCCAGAATAATATTGTCAATATATCATATTGGAGTGATATTCCTGGCAGCCATCCTGCCTACAACCGTGCCGCGATGTCCTCGGCCGTCTCCCGGTAATAGGTATTGAACAGCTCGTTGATATCCACGTGGCCGCTGATGCGGGCCAGCGTCATCACATCCACGCGCTTGCTCAGCCAGGTCAGCGCCGTGGCGCGCAGGTCATGGAAGCGCAGGCCCTCCACCATCACCCGGTCGCGCAGCTTGCGGTAGAGCGTGTCGCGGCTGGCGTCGCTGATGGTCCAGTAGGCGTCGCGCCCGGCGGCCTCGGCGGCGGCGTCCAGCACGCGCAGCAGGCGCACGGCACGGCGCGTCAGCGGCACATGGCGCTCGCCCACCTTGGCCTCGGTCTTGTGGTGCGGCAGGTGGTAGACCCGGCGCTTGAGATCCACATTGCTGCGGCCCATGCGCAGGATCTCGCCGCTGCGCATGGCCGTGTGCAGGGCCACCAGCATGGTCCAGGCCGTCTGCTCCATGGCGGTGACAGGCGCCAGGCGCGGCGAGACATTGGCCGAGCGCAGCATGCGCCGCACCTCGCTCCACTGCCCCGTGCGCCGGCGCGCATGGGACTTGGCCGGCAGCTTGATCTCGGGCCAGGGGCTCTTGCCCACCCATTTCCACTGCTTGACCGCCAGCGTCCAGATCGGACGGAACTGCTGCGCCTCGCGCAGCACGCTGGCGCCAGAGACCTGCTGCAGCCGCGCATCGCGCCAGCGCGCCAGGTCGTCACCCGTGATCTCGTGGAACACCTTGGCCGCCAGCTCGGGAAACTCGCGCAGCCAGGCATCAAAGCGCAAATGGTCGGCCCGCGCCGTGCTGGCCGTCTTTTTGTCGGTCACCTCGCGCCGATAGCGCTCCACCGCCTCGGCCAGCGTGCGCCGCGGAAACTCCCCGCGCGCGCCGGCCAGAATGGCCGCCTCCTCGGCCACGGCCCAGCCCTGCGCCTCGGCCTTGGTCGCCCGCGTGGCGGTGCGCCGGATGCCCGCACGCTCCACCTCGGCCCGCCAGCCGTTCTTCACCTTCCGGAAATACGCCATCCCACCTCCTGCCGCCCGCGCGGGATCACAAGCGGGATCTGCGCGGGATTGTGATGTGATTTTGCGCTGTTTTGTGCCGGTTTCAACCTGTTCCGTTTTGCAGCGGAGACCCAGAAAAAAGCCCGCCTCCTCTACAGGAAGCGGGCTTGAGCAGTGTTCGCCGCAGTTGAGCGGCGTTGGTGCGTGGTGCGCGGGGGGGGACTCGAACCCCCACACCATTGCTGGCGTCAGGACCTAAACCTGGTGCGTCTACCAATTTCGCCACCCGCGCTGGTTCTTGGGGGAGCCGCCTGCGCGGCGGCTCCTAGGTCAGGGCGCAGATTCTAGCCGCAATTGCGGGGTGCATTGCCATACCCCGGATTTGAGCGGCGGCCTCTGCGTTTTCGCCGCATCAATGCGTGGGCTCGCGGCGCACGCGGAACACGGCGGCGTACATGGCCGGCAGCGCCAGCAGTGTCAGCACTGTGGCCACGATCAGCCCGCCCATGATGGCCACGGCCATGGGGCCCCAGAACACGCTGCGCGACAGCGGGATCATGGCCAGCACGGCGGCGGCGGCCGTCAGCACGATGGGGCGCAGGCGGCGCACGGCGGCTTCGATGATGGCGTCCCAGGCCGGCACGCCGCGCGCGCGGTCGGTCTCGATCTGGTCGATCAGGATCACCGAGTTGCGCTGGATCATGCCCATCAGCGCCACCACGCCCAGCAGCGCCACGAAGCCGAAGGGCCGGCCCAACAGCAGCAGCGCCGCCGCCACGCCGGGAATGCCCAGCGGCCCGGTGATGAACACCAGCAGTGAACGGCTGACACTGCGCAACTGCAGCATGAGCAGCGTGAAGGTGAGGAACAGCATCACGGGCACACCAGCGACGATGGCGTCCGAGCCCTTGGAGCTTTCCTCCACGGCGCCAGCCACATCGATGCGGTAGGCCGTGTCGCCCGCAGCGTGCCAGCGCGACTCGATCTCGCGCAGGCCGGGCAGCAGCGCATGGGTCAGCGTTGCGCCCTGCAGGCCCTCGCGCACATCGCCCTGCACGGTGATGGCGAACATGCGCTTTTCTCGCCACATCACGCCGGGTTCCCAGACCATCACGGGCTTGGCGATCTGCGTGAGCGGGATCGACTTGCCCGACGCCGTGGGCAGGTAGGCGTTGGCGATGTCGGTGATGGCGTCGCGCTCCGAATACGGCGTGCGCAGCACGATGTCGATGAGCTTGTCACCCTCGCGGAACTGGCCCACGGTGGAGCCGCTGAGCATGACGCGGGCCGCCTGGGCGATGGCCTGGCTGCTCACGCCCAGGGCGCGCGCCTTGTCCTGGTCCACCTCCAGGCGCACGGCCTTGACGGACTCGTTCCAGTTGTCGTTGACGCCGCGCATGTCGGCGTTGGCGATCATGGCCTGCTTGACCTCGTCGGCATAGGCACGCAGCTTTTGCGGATCGGTGCCGGACACGCGGAACTGCACCGGATAAGGCACCGGAGGCCCGTTGGGCAGCAGCTTGACGCGGCCGCGCACCTCGGGGAACTCCTGGGCCAGCAGCGCCGGCAGCGCCTTGCGCAGCCGCTCGCGCGTGGGCAGGTCCTGGGCCACCAGGATGAACTGCGAGACGTTGTTCTGCGGGAACACCTGGTCCAGCGGCAGGTAGAAACGCGGCACGCCCGAGCCTACCCATTCGCTGACCGTGCGCACGCCGTCGAGCTTCATGAAGCGCTCTTCCACGCGGCGCGTGACGGCCTCGTTGGCGGCCAGCGACGTGCCTTCGGGGAACCAGATGTCCACCAGCACCTCTGGCCGACTGGAATCCGGGAAGAACTGCTGCTGCACGCGCGACATGCCCACCAGGCCCAGCGCGAAGACCAGCACCGTGATGGCGATGGTCAGCCAGCGGTGCGTCACGCACCAGTTCACGGCGCGCCGGAAGCGGTTGTAGAACGGGCTGTCGAAGACCTCATGCTCGGCTGAGGACGCATTGAGGTTGGTCTCCTCGATGGGCACCTCGCCCGAGGCCACCTCGGGCGGCAGCGTGGCCGCGTGCGGCGGGCGCTTGAGCAGCAACATGCCCAGGTAGGGCACGAAGTACACCGAGGCGAACCAGCTGAGCACCAGCGCAATCACCGTCACCGCGAAGATGGCGAAGGTGTACTCGCCCGTCATGGACTTGGCCATGCCGATGGGCAGGAAACCTGCCGCCGTGATCAGCGTGCCGGTCAGCATGGGCTTGGCCGTGATCTCGTAGGCAAAGGTGGCGGCGCGGTACTTCTCGTAGCCCTCCTCCATCTTGCGCACCATCATCTCGACGGCAATGATGGCGTCGTCCACCAGCAGGCCCAGCGCGATGATCAGCGAGCCCAGCGACACCTTGTGCAGGCCGATGTTCCAGTACCACATGGCCAGGAAGGTCGCGGCCAGCACCAGCGGGATCGTGATGGCCACCACCAGGCCCGGGCGCGGGTCGATGTACCAGCGCTTCCACAGCGGCTGGTGGCCCTCGCGCTTGTGCAGGCCCAGGCTGATGAAGCTCACGGCCAGCACCACCACCACGGCCTCGATCAGCACCTGCAGGAATTCGTTGACCGAGTCGGCCACGGCCTTGGGCTGGTCCTGCATGTTGGCCAGCTCCACGCCGGCCGGCAGCGTGCGTGCGATGTCGCCCACGGCGCCGCGCAGGGACTTGCCCAGGCGGATGATGTCGCCACCCTTGGTCATGGACACGCCCAGCGCAATCGTCTCGCGCCCCTGGTGGCGGACCTTCACATTGGCCGGATCGGCATAGCCGCGGCGGATCTCGGCGATATCGCCCAGACGCAGCTGCGCGCCCGATGCGCCGCGGATGGGCATGGCGCGCAGCTCATCCACCGCCAGGAACTGGCCGGCCACGCGCACCTGCACATCCTCGCGCGGCGTCTGCAGCACGCCTGCGCCCTCGATGGCGTTTTGCTGGCCCAGCTGGCCGAGCACCTGGTTCATGTCCAGGCCCAGCTGCGACAGGCGGCGCTGCGACAGCTCGATGTAGACCTTCTCGTCCTGCACGCCGAACAGCTCGACCTTGGCCACATCGGGCACGCGCAGCAGCTGCTGACGCACGTCGTCGGCCATGGTCTTGAGCTCGGCGTAGCTGAAGCCGTCGGCCTGCAGGGCGTAGATCACGCCATAGACATCGCCGAACTCGTCATTGAAGAACGGCCCCTGCACGCCCTGCGGCAGGGTGTAGCGCATGTCGCCGATCTTCTTGCGCACCGTGTACCACAGCTGCTGGACATCGCCGGGGCGCGAATTGTCCTTGAGCTGGAAGATGATCAGCGACTCGCCGGGCTTGGAGTAGCTGCTGATCTTGTCGGCGTAGGGCACCTCCTGCAGCGTACGCTCGATCTTGTCGGTGACCTGCTCGGCCATCTGCTGCGCCGTGGCGCCCGGCCAGTTGGTGCGCACCACCATGGCGCGGAAGGTGAAGGGCGGGTCTTCGTCCTGCCCCAGCTGGAAGTACGAGGCAAAGCCCAGCAGCAGCAGCACGACCATGAAATAGCGCGTCAGCGCCACATGGTCCAGCGCCCAGCGCGAAAGATTGAAGTGCCCGCCCTGCGGCGCCTTGTGCTTGGGCCCGCTCATTGGGCCGCCCCGCTGGACGCAGCACCTGCGGAAGCTGCGGCACCTGCGGCGGCAGGCGCCTGTGCCGGCTGCTGCGTCTTGTCATACCGGTCCTGATAGACCGTGACCTTCTGCCCGGGCGTGAGCACATGCACGCCGGCGGCCACCACCTGCATGCCGGGCGTCAGGCCGGCGGCAATCACGGCCTCGTTGCCATCGGCCGTGGCCAGTTGCACGGGCTGCAGCTTCACCGTGCTGCTGGCGGCATCGAACACCCACACGGCCGTGCCCTGGCCGCCGCCGCCTTCCTGGCGCAGCGCCGTGGTGGGCAGCTTGATCACGGGCTGGCCCGTGGGGCCCATGCCCTCGGGCAGCGCATGGACCGTCGCGCCCAGCGGCGGCACGGCGGCCGCATCCGACGCGGGCAGTGCCACCTTCACCTGGTAGGTGCGCGTGACCGGATCGGCACTGGCCGCCACCTCGCGCACCTGGCCCTGCAGCGGCTGCATGCCGGCCGACCACGGGCGCACATTCACTTTCTGGCCCACGCGGATGGCGCCGCGCTTGTCTTCGGGCACCACGAACACCACGTCGCGCGGGCCGTCCTGGGCAATGCGCACCACGGGCGAGCCGGCCGACACCACCTGGCCCGGCTCGGCGTCAATGCCGGTCACCACGCCGGGCACATCGGCCAGCAGTTGCGCATAGGCCTCCTGGTTGCTCTGCGATGCCAGCTGCGCCTTGGCCTGGTCCAGCGTGGCCTGGGCGGACTTGAGCGTGGCCTCGCGCCGCTCCAGCTCCGCACCGCTGATGAAATTCTGCGCCTTCAGCTGCGAGTAACGCCTCACATCGGCGGCGGCAAGATCGCGCTGCGTGGTCGCGGCCGCCACCTGGGCGCGCGCGGCGTCAGCTCCCAGCCGGTAGTCGCTGGCATCGAGCCGCGCCAGCAACTGACCTGCCTGCACGTGCTGGCCCAGCTCCACCTCGCGGCGAACGAGCTTGCCGGCCACGCGAAAGCCCAGGCGCGACTCTATGCGCGCGCGCACCTCGCCCGCGTACTCCAGTTGCGTGTCCAGCGCGCCCACGCCTACGGTGAGCAGCTTGACGGCGCGCACCGGCTCAGGCGGCGGCTCGGCCTTGGAGCAGGCGCCCAGCGCCAGCGCGGCGGCCAGGCACAGAGGGGCAAGAAGAAGATGGCGCGGCAAAGCGCGCGCGGCAGGGTTCGATGGCAAGTCGGGCATGTGGATCCGGGAGGGCTGGTGCGAAAAGCGGCTGCGGGCTGCAAGATCCGGGCAACATGCCGCGGCAGCTGGCTGGCGCCGTTTACTGACTGACGGGTTAGTAATTTAGGAGAAGCCCTTGAGCCCGTCAAGTGAAATGCATGGCCTTGCGCGCAGCATCGACAATCGGCCACCGTGAAGTCCACCGCTCCCACCCTGCCCGCCTCCCCCGCCCCGGTCACGCACTACGAGAACTTTCCCGTGGCGTCCTGGCTGTGCCCGCCCCGCTTGCGCCCGCCGATTGCCGCGCTCTACCACTTCGCACGCACTGCAGACGATCTGGCCGATGAGGGCGACGCCACGCCGCCCGAGCGCCTGGCCGCGCTGGCCGCCTACCGTGCCGACCTGATGGCGCTGGGCACCGAAGGCGAGGCCTCCATGCTCGCCTGCACGGCCTGGCCTCTTGTCTTTGCAGGGCTGGCACCGCAAGTACGCGCCCACCAGCTGCCGCTGGCGCTGATGGACGATCTGCTCAGCGCCTTCGCGCAGGACGTGCGCAAGACCGAATCCGGCACCACCTACGCCGACCGCGCCGAGCTGCTCGAGTACTGCCGCCGCTCGGCCAATCCCGTGGGCCGGCTGCTGCTGCATCTGTACGGCGTGGACGATGCCGAATCGCTGGCCCGCAGCGACGCCATCTGCACCGCCCTGCAGCTGATCAATTTCTGGCAGGACTTCAGCGTGGACCTGCCACGCCAGCGCCACTACCTGACCGATGCCGACTGCGCCGCCCATGGCGTGCGGCGTGAAGACCTGCGCGCCGAGCCCGCTGCACTGACCCCTGCCGTGCGCGCGCTGTTGGCCGACCAATCGGCCTGGGCGCGTGCACTGATGCAGTCCGGCGCACCGCTGGTGCACCGCCTGCCGGGCCGCATCGGCTGGGAGCTGCGCCTGGTCGTGCAGGGCGGGCTGCGCATCCTGGACAAGGTCGATGCGCTGCAGGGCGCCAGCCTCTACCGCCGCCCCACCGTCGGCAAGGCCGATGCGCCGCTGCTGCTGTGGCGCGCCCTGCGCATGTGATGGCGGGCCGGCCGTTGCGACACCCAGGCTTTGGCCCCAAGCCGTCCATGGGACAATCCGGCCCCATATGAATCCGGATCAGTACGTCCAAGACAAGGCTGCCGCCTCGGGCAGCAGCTTTTATTACGCCTTCCTCTTCCTGCCGCGCGAGCGCCGTGCCGCCATCACCGCCTTTTATGCGTTCTGCCGCGAAGTGGACGACGTGGTGGACGAAGTCTCCGACCCCGGCGTGGCCGCCACCAAGCTCGGCTGGTGGCAGAACGAAGTGCACCAGGCCTTTGCAGGCAAGCCCTCCCATCCCGTGATGCGGGCGCTCATGCCGCATGCCCCGGTCTACGGCATCGAAGAGCGCCACCTGCAGGCGGTCATCGACGGCTGCCGCATGGACCTGGAGCAGACCCGCTACCTCGACTTCCCGGGCCTGGCGCGCTACTGCCACCTGGTCGCAGGCGTGGTCGGCGAAGTGGCCGCGCGCATCTTTGGCCAGACGCAGGAAGAAACCACGGCCTACGCCCACAAGATGGGCCTGGCCTTCCAGCTGACCAACATCATCCGCGACGTGGGCGAGGACGCCATGCGCGGACGCATCTACCTGCCCATCAGCGAGCTGCAGCAGTTCGACGTCAAGGCGCATGAGATCACCAAGCGCGAATACTCGGACCGCTTCACCGCGCTGATGCGCTTTCAGGCCGAGCGCGCCCACCGCCTCTACGACGAGGCCCTGGCCCTGCTGCCCGCGGCCGACCGCCGCACGCAAAAGCCCGGCCTGATGATGGCCAGCATCTACCGCACCCTGCTGCGCGAGATTGAGGCCGACGACTTCCGCGTGCTGCACCAGCGCATCAGCCTGCCGCCGCTGCGCAAGTTGTGGCTGGCCTGGAAGATGCAGGCGCTGGGGCGCATGGCGCGGTGAGCAGAGACAGCGCCAAAGACAAGCCGCGCGCCGCCATCCTCGGCGGCGGCTGGGCCGGCTTCGCGGCCGCCCTTGCGCTGGCGCGCAGCGGCTGGCACATCACCCTGCACGAGGCCGCACGCGAGCCCGGCGGCCGTGCGCGCGGCATGGACCTCGACACGCCACAGGGCCCGCTGCGCGTGGACAACGGCCAGCACATCCTCATCGGTGCGTACACCGAAAGCCTGCGCCTCATGCGCGAGGTGGGTGTGGACCCTGAACGGGCGCTGCACCGCCAGCCCATGGCCCTGCCCTACGCCGATGGCAGCGGCCTGCGCTTTCCCGACTGGCCTGCGCCGCTGGATGCGCTGGCCGGCATTGCCACCGCACGCGGCTGGAGCCTGGGCGAGCGTGCAGCCCTGCTGGCGCGTGCCGTGCGCTGGCGGCTGGCGGGCTTTCGCTGCGTGCCGCAAGCCACCGTGGCCGACCTGTGCGCCGGCCTGCCGCAGCGCCTGGTCAGCGAGTTCATCGACCCGCTGTGCATCTCGGCGCTCAACACACCCATTCACCTGGCCAGCGGCACGGTGTTCCTTCGCGTGCTGCGCGATGCGCTGTTCAGCGGCCGTGGCGGCTCGCATTTCCTGGTGCCGCGTCGTGACCTGGGCAGCCTGTTCCCCGCGCCGGCCGCGCAGTGGCTGCAAGAGCGCGGCCACGCCGTGCGCCTGGGCAGCCGCGTGGCCGAACTGCAACCCCAGGGCCCGCACTGGACGCTGGGCGCAGCCCAGGGCGAAGACGCGCCCTTTGACGCCGTGCTGCTGGCCTGCCCCGCGCCCGAGGCCGCGCGCCTGGCACTCACCGCCGCCGAGCACGACAGCCTGCCTGCACGCGACGGCATAGCCCTGCAGCGCTGGGCGCAGCTGGCCCAGGACCTGCAGCACCGCCCCATTGCCACCGTCTATGCGCAGACCGGCGATCCCTCCCACACATTGCCCCCGGGCGCGCCCTGGCTGGCGCTGCGCTCCACGCCCGATGCGCCTGCGCAATTCGTCTTCGACCGTGGACAACTCGGCGGCCCGCAGGGCCTGATGGCCTTCGTCATCAGCGACAGCGCATCGGACCGCGACACCCTGCAGGCCCAGGTGCTGGCCCAGGCACGGGCGCAGTTGGGCTGGCATGGACTGGTTGCGCTGCGCACCGTGATCGACAAGCGCGCCACCTTCGCCTGCCTGCCCCAACTTCAGCGGCCCGGCCTGGAGCTGGGCCACGGCCTGTGGGCCTGCGGCGATCATGTGGACGGGCCGTATCCGGCCACCATCGAAGGCGCCGTGCGCAGCGGCATGCAGGCTGCCGAGGCCGCAGCCGCAGCCCATCGCACAGCACACACCGACTGACCCCCGGGTATCTCCGTAGCCTGCGGACCCCGGTTTGACAGCAGATTGACAGCCGCCAGCGCCACCATCGCTGGCGCCGCATCTGCTGCGGACCATCCACTACAACGATATCCAGGAGACCAGACATGCCTTCGCGCGACTTTCTTCACCACGCAGACCTGCCCCCGCTCAGCCGCCGCCAACTGCTGGCCGGCACGGGCGCCATGGCCCTGTCTGGCCTGCTGCCTGCGGCCGCGCTGGCGCAGGACGCCTGGCCCACACGGCCCATCCGCTTTGTCGTGCCCTTTGCGCCGGGCGGAAGCTCGGAAATCGTGGCGCGCTCCACGGCCGCCGAGCTGTCCAAGACCCTGGGCCAGAACGTCTTCGTGGACAACAAGCCCGGCGCGGCCGGCAACATCGCCATGCAGGAAGTGGCGCGCGCCGATGACCAGAGCACCGTCATCCTGGGCCACATCGGCACCCTGGCCGTCAATCCCTACATCTTCGACAAGCTGCCCTACGACGCGAACAAGGACTTCCAGCCCGTCAGCCTGCTGGCCAAGGTGCCCAGCCTTTACGTGGTCCACCCCGACGTGCCGGTCAAGAACCTGCGTGAACTCATCGCCTATGCCAGGAAAAAACCCGGCCAGCTCAGCTACGGCTCGGCCGGCAATGGCAGCGCCGGGCACCTGGCCTTCGAGTACCTGAAGATGACGGCCGAGATCTTCATGCTGCACGTGCCCTATCGCGGCACGGGGCCGATGATGACGGACCTGATGTCAGGCCGCCTGGACGCTGCCTCGGTCGGCGCTGCCGCCCTGCTGCCCTTCATCAAGGCAGGCAAGGTGCGCTGCATCGCCACGGGATCGACCCAGCGCCTGCCCCAGTTGCCCGACGTGCCCACCGTGGCCGAGCAGGGCTTCCCGGGCTTCGAGATGACGCAGTGGTACGGCATGCTCGCCCCCTCCAGCATGACCAAAGCCCACGTGGACAAGCTGGCTGCCGAATGCGCCAAGGCCGTCAAGGCGCCCGACGCGCTCAAGCGCCTGCAGGGCGATGCGGCCGAGCCCATCGGCAGCACGCCCCAGCAGTTCGCGCAGTTCATTGCCACCGAGCAGGCGCGCTGGCAAAAGGTGCTCAAGCGCGCCCAGGTCAAGCCGGACTGAGCGCAGGCCCAGGCTCCGGCATCAGCTGGCCGGGCCAGCCTTCTCGGCCATGGCGCGCAGAACGCCCTGGCCGGCCTTTTGCACGTGATCGGCGCTCAGGCGCGCAGCCTGGTCCGCATCGCCCAGCTCTATTGCCGCCACGATGGCATCCAGCTCGGCCAGCGTCTGCGGCAGGCGCCCGGGCTGGGACATGGAGATGCGCCGCAGCACCGTCACGCGGTTGTTCAGCTGCCGCAGCATCTGGCCGGCCACCAGATTGCCGCAGCCCTCGATCAGGATGTCGTAGAACTGGTTCTTGATCGCCAGCAGGGCCACCTTGTCGCTGGCCACGGCGGGCACGGCCAGCTCGCCCAGCTTGGCGCGCAGCGCGGCGCGCTGGCCAGCCGAGGCATGCAGCGCAAAGCCCCGGCTGGCCAGCCCCTCCAGGCTGGCCCGCACCTCGTAGATATCGCGCACTTCCTGCATCGAGATGTCCGTGACCTCGGGGCCCCGGTGCGGAACGATGGTGATCAGCCCCTCGGCCTGCAGGTGCTGCAGGGACTCGCGCAGGCACGAACGGCTCACATCAAGGCTCTCACACAGTTCGCGCTCGGACAGCTTCTGGCCCGGCGCAAACACGCCATCGAGAATGGCCGTGCGCAGGGTCTGCGTCGTGCGCAGGCGCAGCGACGTTTCTTCGCGGGGGACACGCAGCATCTGGTTCATGGGACGAATCCTACCCGCCAATCCAGGGGCCGGACGGACTGACGGATTGTCATACACACACCTGGCCCGGCAGGCAATTCCGATTTTCATCAAGTAGGATTGTCTGACAATCTGATTAAATCCATTCCACCGAAAGACACCTTCACCGCCTTCCATCAGGAGTTTTCATGACCCGAGCCTACGCCCCCAAGAACCCCGCCCTCTTCGACCAGGGCCTGTCCACCCGCCGCGAGGTGCTGGGCGCCGAGTATGTCGATGCGTCCATCCAGAACGCCACGGACTTCAATATCGACATGCAGGAGCTGGTCACCCAGTACTGCTGGGGCGATGTCTGGAACCGCCCGGGCCTGGACCGCAGGACGCGCTCCTTCCTGAACCTGGCCATGATCACGGCGCTGAACCGCCCGCATGAACTCAAGCTGCATGTGCGCGGCGCCATCAACAACGGCCTGACCAAGGAAGAGGTCAAGGAGGTCTTCCTGCAGACCGCCATCTACTGCGGCGTGCCGGCCGCCATCGACTCCTTCCGCGTGGCTTCGGAAGTCTTCAAAGAGATGGACATCTGAGGCCCGCAGCATGACCACCATAGGATTCATCGGCCTCGGAATGATGGGCCAGCCCATGGCCCACCTGCTGCACGCCGCAGGGCAAGCCCTGGTCATCCGGGACGCCGTGCCCGCCGCCACCGCACGATTCGCGCAGGAACATGCGGGCGTGGCCGTGGCATCCGGCGCGGCCGACTTTGCCGGCTGCAGCGTGGTCTTCACCATGCTGCCCGACTCCCGCATCGTCGATGCCGTGGTCGGCGAACTGGCACCGCACCTGCCGCCCGGCGCCTGCATCATCGACATGAGCTCGGCCGACCCCAACCGCACGCGCGCGCTGGCCGGCCTGCTGGGCGAGCGCGGCATCGGGCTGCTGGATGCGCCGGTCTCCGGCGGCGTCAAGCGCGCGATTGCGGGCACGCTGTCCATCATGGTCGGCGGCGATGCGGACCTGCTCGCCCAGTACCTGCCGCTGCTGCAGCGCATGGGCCAGGCCATCACCCATGTCGGCCCCGTGGGCGCAGGCCATGCGCTCAAGGCGCTGAACAACTATGTCTCGGCGGCGGCCCTGATCGCCACGGCCGAGGCCATCCATGCGGGAGCGGCCTTCGGCATTGCGCCGGCCACCATCGTGGACGTGATCAACGCCTCCACCGGCAAGAACAACACCACCGAAAACAAGGCCCACCAGTTCATGCTGAACGGTGCCTTCAACTCGGGCTTCTCGCTGGCGCTGCAGGCCAAGGACGTGGGCATTGCCCTGTCGCTGGGCCAGGCCATGCACACGCCCATGGCACTGGCCGAACAGGTCAGCGCCATGGCGGCCGAGGCCTCCAGGTCCCTGGGACCCGCCGCCGACCACACCGAGCTGTACAGGTACGTGGCCCCGGCCTGAGCCTGCGCCGTCTCGCCGTCGTCAAGGGCCGCATGCGGCCCTTGCCTTACTGCCTCACGCCACCAAACACGCCACCGACAACCGGCCGCACAGAGCCGGCGGCCCCTGCACGCGCCTCCAGGAGACAAACCCATGCGCCCCCTCATCCGCAATCCCCTCGCCCAGACCCTTCTCGCCGCCGCGCTGGCAGCAGCCAGCCTTGCCGCCCAGGCCTTCCCCAACAAGCCCGTCACCATCGTCGTTCCCTACGCGGCCGGAGGCTCCACCGACGTGCTGGCCCGCGTGCTGGCCGAGGCCATGACGCGCGACCTGGGCCAGCAGGTCATCGTCGAGAACCTGGGCGGCGCCGGTGGCACCATCGGCACCAGCCGCGTCACACGCGCCCAGGCCGACGGCCACACCCTGCTGCTGCACAACATGGGCATCGCCACGGCGCCCGCGCTCTACAGCAAGCTCGCTTTCGATGTGAGGCGCGACCTGGAACCCATCGCGCTGGCCGGCGACGTGCCCATGATCCTGGTGCGCAGCAAAGGCTTTGCGCCCGCCACGCTGGCGGACTTCATCGCCCACATGAAGGCCAAGCCGGGCGAAGTGCGCTTCTCGCATGCCGGCGTAGGCGCCACCTCCCACCTGTGCGCCATGCTGCTGCTGCAGACCACCTCCACCGAGGCCACCCTGGTGCCCTACCGTGGCACCGGCCCGGCCCTGCAGGACCTGGTGGCAGGCAATGTCGATGTCATCTGCGACCAGCCCGTGGCCACCGGCCCGCACATACAGGCGGGCATGCTCAAGGGCTACGCCGTCGCCACGCGCGAACGCCTGCCCTCCCTGCCCGATGTGCCCACCTTCGCGCAGGCCGGCCAGCCCGGTTTCGAGCTTGCCGTATGGCACGGCCTGTACGCCCCGCGAGGCACGCCCCAGGCCGTCATCGAGCGCCTCAACAAATCCCTGCGCACCGCCCTGTCCGAGCCCGCCCTGGTCAAGCGCTTCACGGACATGAGCGTCATCATCCCGCCCGCAGACCGCCTCACCCCCGACGCCCTGCGCCAGCACACCGCCGCCGAAATCAAGCGCTGGGACCCGGTGATCAAGGCTGCGGGGGCCAAGGCGGAATAGAGGCGCAGCAAGGAGCAGGCAGGCCAGGAAGATAGGCGCGCTGAGCAGGGCACAAAAACCCGACGCAGCCCAAAGCCTGGGACACCGAGCAAGGGCCGCCCCGCCGCGAGGGTGTCGTCCCCCTCCCGCGAAGCGAGAGAGGGGGAAGCCGCGCAGCGGCTCAGGGGGTGACGATCATTTTTCCATCCACCACTGGATGACGATCTTGGCGATGTAGCCGACAAAGCCCACGCCCAGGCCCAGGAAAATCACGAAGGTGCCGAACTTTCCTGCCTTGGACTGGCGCGCCAGCTGCAGGATGATGAACACCATGAAGAGGATGAAGGCCCCCACGCCATAGGTGAGGAAGAAATGGGCGATCTGTTCTTCTGTATACCCGAATATCACGACAACACCGTCCTACATCCTCCCCTGCAGGCCCGGCCGCTCCGGGCCCGCCCGGCTCAACGCGCCGGGAAGGCCGACGCATCGACCAGATCGCGGTACGCGTGCCAGCTCGCGTGCCCCAGCACGGGCATCACGGCCACCAGTCCCAGCAGCCAGCTGCCCAGGCCCAGCAGGGTCAACAACACAATGAGGGCGGCCCACAGTGCCAGAGGCACAGGGTTGGCCAGCACGGCCAACCAACTGGTCAGCACGGCCTGGCGCACCGTCACCCGCCTGTCCAGCATCAGCGGCATGGCCACCACGCTGGACGCAAAAATAGGCGCTGCCAGAAAACTGCCCAGCGCCAGCCATATCGCAAACAACTGCCCGTCGCGGGCCAGCACCACGTGCTGCACGAAATCCGCCGGGGTGGCGATGCGCACGGGCGAGAGCACGGTGATCAGCGACGCCGACACCAGCACCCAGCCCGTGGCCGCCAGCGACAGCAGCAGCCCGAACTGCACCAGGCACCAGTAGCCGCCCTGCCCCTCGGCCTTGGCCGCATGGCCGTTTTGCCAGCGCGTCCAGGTACGCCGCACCAGGGACAGATCGGCAGCCTCGCCACGCTCCAGCGCACGGCTGATGGCGTAGAGGCTGGTCGCCACGACAGGGCCGACGATCAGGAACCCCGACAGGGCCCCGGCCATCAGCCAAAAGCGATTGTGCCCCAGCGTCAAGATCAAAAACCCGATCAAGGTCAACACCAGGCCATGAGCCAGGCTCAGCCAGGGTGCCCTGGCCATGTCGCGCGCGCCACGCGCCAGCCAGCTCAGGGGGTGTTTCCAGCCGATGCTGCGCACGGCGGGGAGGACGGGGGGGTGAAGGAAAGCTGTGCTGTGGCTGATGGGCATGGCGTGGCGCGGCTTCGCGGGCAGGCAGGGTCAGCTGTCAGCCAGCCCCTGGCACAACTGCGCAAGGCTGGCCACCGTGACGTGGGGCGTGGACCCCTCGTGAGGCCATGCTACGCCCGTGCGGTTGAGCCAGACTGCGTGCATACCCGCATCCATGGCGCCCAGCGCGTCGAGCCGCGCGTCGTCGCCAATGTGCAGCACCTCGTCAGGCGCCACGCCAGCCGCCGCCGCTGCCGCGTGGAAAAAGCGCACATCGGGCTTGGCCATGCCGGCCTTGCTGGCGCTCAGCGCGGCATGGAAATGCTCGCCGATGCCCACCACATGCACGCTGGCGTTGCCATTGCTCAAGGCCACCACGGGCCAGCGCGCGGCCAGGAACTGCAGGGCGGGCAGCGCGTCCTCGTACAGGTCCACGCGCTGGCGCTCGGCAAAGAAAAGATCGAAGGCCGGCTCGGCCAGCGCGCCGTCGTCGCCATTGCGCTGCAGCGCCAGGCGGATGGACTCGCGGCGCAGGCCGCTCAGGTCATGGGCCAGGTCGGGACGATCGCGCTCGATCTGCACGCGGATGGCGCGCACGGCGGCCACGTCGCGCAGCGCCGCGGCCGTGGCCGGCGCATGGGCGTGCAGCCAGTCCAGCAGCACCTGTTCGGCACGCGAGATGGCCGGCCACACGGGCCACAGCGTGTCGTCCAGGTCGATGGAAATGGCGCGGATGCGGCCGCTGCGGCGCAGCTGCTGCAATGCGGCCAATGCAGGGTCAAGAGAGGATTCGGCGAGGGGGGCGATGGTGGCTTGGGACATGGTTCGAGCATAGCGAAGGCAGCCGTTGCCGGCAGCAGCCGGGTCATCCGACTCGCGTGGCAGGCGGCTCCGTCCTGCCACAATCGGCCCCATGCCTTCCCGCTTCGCGCCAGAACCTCCATTCCGCCACGACCAACCCCAGCGCACCGCCGTGCTGCTGTGCAACCTTGGAACGCCCGACGCGCCCACGGCCCCGGCCGTGCGCCGCTACCTGGCGCAATTCCTGGGCGACGACCGCGTGGTCGAGATCCCCAGGATTGCCTGGCTGCCCATCCTGCACGGCATCATCCTGCGCACGCGGCCGGCCAAGTCGGCGGCCAAGTACGCCACCGTCTGGCATGAGAAGGACGGCTCCCCCCTGCAGCACTGGAGCGCGCGCCAGGCCCTGCTGCTGCGCGGCTGGCTGGGCGAGGCCGGGCACAACGTGCTGGTGCGCCATGCCATGCGCTATGGCAACCCGTCCATCCCCAGCGTGCTCGATGCCCTCAAGGCCGAAGGCGCCACGCGCATCCTCATCCTGCCGCTGTACCCGCAGTACTCGGGCACGACCACGGCCAGCGTGTTCGATGCGGTCTACGACTGGGCCCGCACCCAGCGCCACATCCCCGAGCTGCGCTTCGTCAACCGCTACCACGACGACGCTTCCTACATCGATGCCCTGGCCCAGCGCATCGAGGCCCATTGGCGCGGCAACGGCCGTGGCGAAAAGCTGGTCATGAGCTTTCATGGCGTGCCCGAGCGCACGCTGCACCTGGGCGACCCCTACCACTGCGAATCACGCAAGACCGCCCGCCTGCTGGCTGAGCGCCTGGGCCTGTCGCCCTCGCAATACCTGGTGACCTTCCAGTCGCGCTTTGGCAAGGCCAAATGGCTAGAGCCCTATACCGAGCCCTCGCTGATCGAGCTGGCACGCAGCGGCACCAAACGGGTGGACGTGGTCTGCCCCGGCTTCACCAGCGACTGCCTGGAAACGCTGGAGGAAATCAGCCAGGAAGCGCGCGAGGCCTTCATGCATGCCGGTGGCGAGCAGTTCGAGTTCATTGCCTGCCTCAACGACAGCGCGCCCTGGATCACGGCGCTGAGCCGCATCGCCCAGCAGCATATGCAGGGCTGGCCCACGCAGAAGGCGCCGCAGGCCGAACTGGACGCCAGCCTGGAGCGCGCCAAGGCCGTGGGCGCACAGCGCTGAGGCCGTCCTGCATCCTGTGCACCGCGCCATATAACCCTGTCTCATGAGCAGAATGCATAAGCGTCTTTGTATATAGATGCTGCAAGCGGGACAATTGCACCTCTGTTGCTTGTCCCGCCGGTCTTCCATGGCCGGCCCCAGCCATCATGACCAAGACCTTTTCCCCTGCTCTGCGCCTGGCGGCCCCGCTGCTGGCGCTGGGCCTCGCCTGCACTGCCCTGGGCACGGCCCACGCCGCCGAACCCCTGCTCACGCCCGCAGGCGTGCAGGCCGCCGCCGGCCAGGACGCCGTGCGCATCATCGACATCCGCGATCCCAAGGCCTATGGCGAGCGCCACATTCCCGGTGCGCTCAACGCTCCCTACGGCAAATGGCGCGGCCCCGCCACCAATCCCGGCGAACTGCCCGAGCTGCCCAAGCTCACCGAACTCGTGCAGTCCCTGGGGCTGACGCCGGCCACCCACGCCATCGTGGTCTCCACGGGCGCGGACGCCACCGACTTCGGCGCCGCAGCGCGCGTGTACTGGACGCTCAAGCTGCTGGGCCTCAAGGAGCTGTCCGTGCTCAACGGCGGCATGAAGGCCTGGAACGAGCAAAAGCTCCCGCAGGACAACGAGGCCGTCAAAGTGGCCCGCAGCAGCTACCAGCCCCAGCTGGACACCAGCCTGATCGCCACGCGCGAGGATGTGGGCCAGCATGTCAGGCTCAGCAACGCCGCCCTGGTGGACTCGCGCCCCGACGCCTTCTACCAGGGCAAGACACGCGCGCCGGCCGCCAAGCTCTCGGGCACCCTGCCCGGCGCGCAGCAGCTGGACTTCAACCAGTGGTTCGTGCCCGGCACCTCCACCTTTGTCGATACCGCAACGGCCAAGCAGATCGCGGCCAAGGTCAAGCGCGAGCAGGGCCAGGACATGGTGGCCTTCTGCAACACCGGCCACTGGGCGGCCACCGACTGGTTCGGCCTGTCCGAAGTCGCAGGCCTGCCGGGCGTCAAGCTGTATGCGGGCTCCATGGTGGACTGGACGCAGCAGGCCGATGCGCCGCCCATGGCCAACCAGCCCGGCCGCGCCGAATCCCTGGCCTACGACGCCAAGCAGTGGTGGGAAAAAAAGTTCAAGTAAACACCCCCTGAGGCGCTTGCGCGCCTTTCCCCCGTGGCACGGCGCCTCTCTACCCGCTTCGCGGGGGAGGGCGACTGCATGGAGAAAAATGATATGAAACGACTTCCTCTTGCGGCCATCCTGGCCGTTTTCTTTGGCTGGCTGCTGTGGAGCGTCTCGGTGCGCCAGGCCGCGCTGTTCGCCGTGGGCCTGGGCCTGGGCGCGGTGCTGGCCGGCAAGCGCTTCGGCTTCACCACCGGCTGGCGCATGCTGATCGAGGACAAGGACGCCAGCGGCGTCTTCGGCCAGTTGCTGCTGCTGGCGCTGGCCGCCGCGCTGGCCATGCCGCTGCTGGGCCACTATCCCGAACTCACGGCTGCCCTGGGCCCGCCCAGCATCAGCCTGCTGGTGGGTGCCTTCGTCTTCGGCCTGTGCATGCAGATCGCGGACGGCTGCGGCAGCGGCACGCTGTACAAGGCCGGCATGGGCATTCCCATGAATGCGGCCATCCTGCCCGTGTTTGCCATCGGCAGCTTCCTGGGCAGCCTGCACCTGGGCTGGTGGCTGGACCTGGGCAACACCCAGCCCGTGGGCCTGGTCACGGCCTGGGGCTGGGCCCCTGCCCTGCTGGCCACGCTGGCTGCGCTGGCCGTGGTCGCGCTGGGCGTGGCCTGGTATGTGCGTGGCGCCAACGTGGCACTCAAGCGCCCCGCCAAGCCGCTGTTCGTGCGCAAGTGGGTGGTGGGCGCCGTGCTGCTGGCCGTGCTGGCCACGCTCAACCTCATCATTGCGGGCCAGCCCTGGGGCGTGGTCTACGGCTTCGGCCTGTGGGCCGCCAAGATCGCCAACGCCACAGGCGCCGTGGACCTGGCCGGCAACTGGTTCTGGAGCCAGCCCGGCAACGCCGCGCGCCTGCACGAGACCGTGCTGCTGGATGTGACCAGCATCACCAACATCGGCATCCTGGGCGGCGCCCTGTGGGTGGCTGCCGCCAAGCCCGTCAATGCCAAGCCGCTCACTGGCACGCAATGGATGGTGGCCCTGGTAGCCGGCCTGGTGCTGGGCTACAGCTCGCGCCTGGCCTTCGGCTGCAATGTGGGCGCCATGCTCTCGGGCATCTCCACGGGCAGCATCCACGGCTGGATCTGGGTGCCGCTGGCCTTTGCCGGCACCATCTTCGGCCTGCGCATCCGCCGCCACTTCAACTTCTGAAAGGACCCGCCATGACACAACAGAACAGCCTGCGCGCGGTCTTCTGGGCCGTGCTCGTCCTCTTCCTGGCCTGGGACCACCTGCACTCGCCCCCCGTGGACCTGCGCTTCGAGGCACCGCTGATCGCGGCCGGATCGGGCAAGGCCACGCAAGGCGGGCATTGCTCGATGCCGGCGGGCAAATAGACCAAGGCCAAGGTCAGGGGACGCTGGGCGCCGGCCCCTCATCCGCGCTGGCCGTCACGGGCAGCGGCGCGGTTTCCACATCGAAGCCGGCCGCCTGCCAGGCCTTGAGGCCGCCCACCAGCGGGCGCACGTTGGCGAAGCCCGCGCGCTGCAGCTGGCGCGCCAGCCGCGCGGCCGAGATTTCATTGGGACAGTCGCAATAGACCACCACCCCGTGGGGATGGTCGTGCTGGGGCAGCAGGTGCGCATGCGACTCGCCGCCATCGCGCGGGCGCAGCTCCCAGGACTGTGCACCCGGGATATGGCCCTGGCGGTACTGCGGCAGGGCGCGCACATCGATCACCGTGGGCTGCATGCCCTGGGCATGCAGGCCCGCCAGCTCGCGCACCGACATGCGCGGCATGCGCAATGAACGCACCATGCGGTGGCGCTGCCACCACTTGCGCACGATGAACAGCCCCAGCGCCACGGCCAGCAGCAACAGGCCCCACTGGCCCAGCGCGGTGAGCACGCCCAGCAGGTCTTCCACCGTGGAGCTGAACAGCGAGCCCAGGTACACGGCCGAGCCCACCCAGATCAGCGCACCCAGCCCGTCATACAGCACGAAGCTGCGCAGCGGCGTGCCCATCACGCCGGCCAGCGCGCTGGCGATGGAGGCGAAGCCCGGCACGAACTTGGCCACCAGCAGCGACCTTGCGCCCCAGCGGCCGTAGACGGTCTCGGTCTGGCGGATGCAGGCATCGGGCGACAGCGAGATGCGGCAGATGCGGCCCAGCACACGGTGGCCGTAGGCCTTGCCGGCCTGGTACCAGAACAGGTCGGCAATCAGCGCCGCGCTCACGGCCACGGCCACCAGCCACAGCAGGCGCACCCAGTCGGCGCCTTCCAGCGCACCGGTCACGACCAGCACCGGGTAGGCCGGAATCGGCGCGCCCAATTGCTCGACGAACACATTGAGAAAGACGATGCCGAAGCCGTACTCGCGGATCAGCTCCACCAGAAAACCCATGTCAGGCCTCTCTTGCCCAGACGGTGCCCGCACCCGAAAAAGAAGGCGAGGCTGCACCCGTCGCAAATGCTAGCGCGGCAGCAACATCCGCGCCCGGCCCGGGTTGATGCTCAGCCGCGCTGCAGATGCTCCAGCACCCATTGCCAGTGCGCGGGCACGTTCAGCGCCGGCGCATGGCCGCAGCCGGGCACCTCCTGCCAGTGCAGCAGGCCGCGCGCACCGGGGCCGCGCTTGGTCATTTCCCGGGCCACCTCGGGCAGCACCAGGTCCGAGTCCACGCCGCGCAGCAGCAGCACGGGGATCTCCAGCGCGTCGTAGTGCGGCCAGATGCCGTAGTCGTCCTCATGGGCCGTGAACTGCTCGATCATGGCCGGGTCGTAGTGCGGCGTGACGCGCCCATCGGGCAGGCGGCGCACGCTGGTTTCGGTGAGCTTGCGCCACTCGGAGTCGCTTAACCAGCCGTAGGGCCGGTAGGCCTGGCGAAAGAACGCCTCCAGCTCGCCCACCGTATCGAAGGACGGGGGCTGGCCCGCATAGGACCTGATGCGCGCCAGCGCCGACTCGGCCAGCTGCGGCGCATTGTCATTGAGCACCAGCGTCGCAATGCGTGCGCGCAGCGACGGCTCGAACAGGCCCGAGGCGCAGACCGTGCCGATCGCCCCGCCCATGGACGTGCCCACCCAATGCGCGCGCTCCAGCCCCAGCGCATCGAACAGCCCGCGCGCAATGCGGGCGTAGAAGCCCAGCCGGTATTCCTCGCGCGGCGCGCGGCTCCACTGGCTCAGGCCCCGGCCCAGCGTGTCGGGGCAGACCACGCGCCAGCCCTGCCCCGCCAGGAACTGCGCCAGCGCATCCATGTCGCGCCCCGTGCGTGCCAGCCCGTGCCAGGCGATGACCGTACCCGCAGGCTCCGCGCCGGGCGCAGGCTGCCAGTCCATGTAGTGGATCTCATAGCCCGAGCAGTGCGCGTAGCGGGAATCCGGCACGGCAACAAAAGGGGATGCGGACGAGGGTGATGCTGTGGAAGCCATGGAAGAAATCTCTGTGCAGGAGCGGCCGGCCGCCGTGGCAGCCGGCCGCCCCGGGGCCTGGCTCACTCAGGGATGCGGATCAGCCCGTCGCTGACCTCGATGGTGTTGGCCGTTGCGGGCCGCGTCACGAAGGGCGGCACCTGGGCCGCCGTGATGGCAGGCGCCGCGCCCGGCTGGCCGCCGCGCGGCGTGGTGCGCACCACCTGGCTGGCCGGCAGCGCGGTGCTGCTGCGCAGGTTGGCCCACACGGCATCCATGGCCTGGTTGAAGTACGGGTGCAGCGGCACGAAGCGCGTGTCGAAGCCGGAGAACGGCAGGAAGGCATCGAAATGCTGGGCATTCACCACCTCGATATAGCGCAGCCGCGTGCTGGAGCCATCCAGGCCACGGTTGAGCACCGTGTAGGCGCGCGCATTGTGGTTGACCGGCACCAGCGCATCGCTGCGGCCCGCCACGATGATGGTGGGCTTGCCGCGCAGCTTGGCTGTGTGCAGCACCTCGTTGATGCCGGCGCGCACGGCGTCGCTCTGGGCGCGCGTGGGCACGCTGCTCTCGGACAGGTTGAAGCCGGTCACCGGATCGAAGCCCGTCACCAGCGCGTGCTGGCACAGCGCGTTGTCCAGCCCGAAGTCGGCCACGCGCGTGGAGGGCGACACGGCAAACTGCCAGGCCTTGGCCCCGCCCACCGAGTCGTTGTAGACCACCGTGGCGGGCGTGCCGTTGGCCGTGCCATTGCCCGTGGCAAAGCTCTGGGCCAGCGCGGCCCCCGTGGCGGGCACCACGTCGCCCGTGGCATTGGCGGCCGCAAAGCTGGTGCGGCACAGGTTGGCATCCACGCCAAACCGGCCATAGGCCATGGTGTACATGGCCGACAGGATGGGGCCGTTGCCCAGCGCGTAGTGGGCGTTGTGCATGCGGTCGTGGTCGCGCGTCCAGCCGTACAGGCGCAGCTTGCTCAGCGCATTGGCGGCGCGGTCGGCCGTGGTGGCGCCGATGACCAGGCCCTTGGCGGCCAGGCTGGTGCAGCGTGCCTCGGCACGCGCCGTCATGGCGGTGAGGCCTATGTAGTTGAAGATCGAGGTCTCGGTCAGCGCCGCATCGGGCGCCAGCGCCGCGCAGGGCTGGTAGATGTTGCCGTAGGTGGTGTACTCGGCCAGCGTGCGGCCCGGGTTGGGCATGGTCGCATTGCCCACGGCAATGGTGTAGCCCTGGCGCGTGGGCATCTCGGTCACGGGTTCGGAGGCCACCACGCCGTCGATCAGGCCGTCCGTATCCAGCTCGGCCGCGCGCAGCACGGCCGCGCCGCCGTTGGAGGCCGAGCCCGCCAGCACCAGCGTGTTGTCCTTGCCGAAGGGCACGGGGTCCTGCGTGGTGCCATAGCGGGCATTGAGCACGTACAGCGCATAGCGGGCCGCGGCCAGCGTGTCGTTGCCCCAGTCCTTTTCAGGGTTCTGCTGGGAATGCGCGTGCTTGATGGCAATGCGGTTGGGAAACGCCGCGTTGTAGGCGGCGCGCGCCGCATCGGTCAGCCGTGCGGCAAAGAAGGACAGGCTGCCGGCATCCGTGCGCGCGGCGCGCGTGCCGTCCAGCTTGTTGACGGTGTCGTCGCTCAGGTTGTGCAGGCCCACGCCCTTGCCCGCGTCGGTCAGCGCCACGGCGCAGCCCTTTTTCAGGCCCCACTCGCCCGCCGTGCCGATGGCGCCATACACGCCGCGCGAGCCCGAGGACGGGCCCAGCACGATGCAGGGCCGGTTGCGGTCAAAGCTGTCCGGCACCTGCACGGCCACCATGGTCTGCTTGCGGCCCGTGCCGTCGTCCAGCACGGCCAGGTACTCGCGCCCGGGGATCAGCCCTTCGCCCGCAGTCACCTGCCCGTCTGCCGTGATGTTGGGGCCGTACAGCGTGCCGTAGCCGCCGCCCGCCGTGGGGTCCAGGATGCCCCGGTAGTTGGAGTACAGCGCATTGCGCCGAAGCTCCGCCGCCGTGGGATTGGCCGGGTCCGCGTACAGGGGCGCGGCTGCGGCGCCCAGGCCCGTCTTGCCCAGGCCGCCCGTCAGCAAGTCCTGCGTGGCTGCCGTGGCACCCGTGCCGGTGGCCGTGGCCGGATACACCGTGGCGCCCAGCTCGGTAAAGCCCTTGGGCAGGTCGTTGCTGGGCTCACGCTCGCCGCTGCCGCAGGCCGCCAGCGCGGCCGCCGCCAGCGCCGTGACGGCCCAGCGCCACGGGGTTGCAGGAATCGACGACACCATCTCTTCACGCTTCAACATGCCCATCTCCTTGTGGTAGTTCTCTGATGCACGAATGCGCCAGGGGCCCTGGTCAGGCTCCTGCGCGGGAAGAACGCAGACGCCCCACGACGCCCGTGGGGAAATAGTAAACCGACAACACAAACAGCACGCCCAGCCACAGCAGCCAGCGGTCGGGAGACAGCAGCGCGGCCAGCCAGGGCAGGCTGTGCGCGGCCTCGCTGGCCACGCGCAACAGGTCCTGCAGATAGCTCTGGGCGATAAGGAACAGCACCGAGCCGATCGCCGCGCCATAGATGGTGCCCATGCCGCCGATCACCACGATCAGCAGGCAGTCCATCATGATCTCGAACGACAGCGAGGTATCGGGCCCGTTATAGCGCAGCCACAGCGCCAGCATGGCCCCGGCCACACAGGCGAACAGGGCCGACAGCACGCTGGACAGGGTGCGGTACACCACCACCCGGTAGCCGATGGCCTCGGCACGGAACTCGTTCTCGCGGATGGCCTGCAGCACGCGGCCGAACGGGGAATTGACGATGCGCAGCAGCGCCAGCACCAGCGCCACGGCCAGCACGAACAGCAGGTAGTAGGTGATGATGCGTCCGTCGATCAGCACGCCCAGCACCTCGTTCTCGAAGGGCTCGAAGCTGGGCGACAGCCACTCGGGCAGCTTGAAGCTCAGCCCGTCCTCCCCGCCCGTCCATTCCGACAGTTGGGAGGCCAGCGTCTGGAACGCCGCCGCCACGGCCAGCGTGATCATGGCAAAGAAGATGGCCCGCACGCGCAGCGAGAACAGGCCGATGGCCAGCGACAGCAGCAGCGACACCAGCAGCGCCGCGCCCAGGCCCAGCGCCAGCGCACCCCAGCCCGCGCCCAGGCGCGACGATGCAATCGCCACGCCATAGGCGCCAATGCCGAAGAACATGGTGTGCGCAAAGCTCACGATGCCGGTATAGCCCAGCAGCAGATCGAAGCTGGCCACCAGCACCACGAAGATCAGCACCTTGGCCGCCACGTTCAGCGCCTTCACGCCAGGGAACACGAACGGCGCCGCCGCCAGCCCCAGGAAGATCAACAGCAGCAGCACCGCCAGCACGCGGCTGCGCGGCAGGTCGCCGGAAAGCAATCGGTTGAGCATGTCGATCACTCCTTCAGCGGTTCGCCACGGGATAGACGCCCTGCGGGCGCCACAGCAGGATGGCCACCATCAGCGCGATGTTGGAGAACAGCGCCACCTTGGGCACCAGGAACCCCGTGTAGTTGGCCATCAGCCCCACCAGCAGCGCGCCGATCAGCGCCCCGCCCGTGCTGCCCAGCCCGCCGATGATGATCACGATGAAGATCAGCACATTCACCTGCGCGCCCATCTGCGGCACCACGCTCTGCTGGTACATGCCCCACATCACCCCGCCCAGCCCGGCCAGGGCCGAGCCCGCCACGAACACGCCCACGAACAGGCGGCGCACCCGGTAGCCCAGGGCCTCCACCATCTCGCGGTCCTGCACGCCCGCGCGGATCAGCAGGCCGATCTTGGTGCGCGACAGCGTCCAGGCCAGCAGGGCAAACACCGCCAGCCCCACCAGCACGGCCACCACGCGGTACTTTTCCACGGCGGCATCGCCCAGCAGCCAGGCGCCCTTCATGCCTTGGGGCAGCGGCAGCGGAATCTGCTGCGGGCCCCAGATGAGCTTGATCAGCTCCTCGCCGATGATCATGCCGCCCATGGTGATCAGGATCTGCTTGAGATGCTGGCCGTACACGGGCCGCACGATGAAGCGCTCGAACGCCAGCCCGATGGCGCCCGCCACCAGCATGGCCACCACCATGGCCGGCAGCACGGCCAGCAGGTTGCGCCACAGCTGGTCCGACCCCGTCCAGTCGCCCATGGCGCCCAGCACGCTGGTGGCCACGAAGGCGCCCAGCGCGATGAACACGCCGTGGCCGAAGTTCAGCACGTCCATCAGCCCGAACACCAGCGTCAGCCCCGAGGCGATGATGAACACGATCATCCCCATGGCCAGCCCCGCCACCGTCAGCGTCAGCCAGGTCGAGCCCGAGCCCACCAGCGGCAGCGCCACCAGGGCCAGCACCGGCACCAGCAGCAGCGGCTTGAAATCCCAATCCAGCTTGTTCAGCCTGTTCAGCTTGTTCATAGCGAAAGCCCCAGCAGCGACTGCTGCAACGCCGCGTCTGCCGAGAACTCGGCCATGCCGCCCGCGTGCACCACGCGGCCGTTGTCCATCACCGCCACGCGGTCGCCCAGGCGGCGCGCAAAGCCCAGGTTCTGCTCCACCAGCACAATCGTCGTGCCGCCCGCCTTGAGCTGGGCGAAGGCCGCGATCATGTTCTCGATGATGGCCGGCGCCAGGCCCTTGCTGGGCTCGTCCACGATCAGCAGATCACGCGGCTCCACGATGGCGCGCGCCACCGCCACCATCTGCTTTTGCCCGCCCGACAGCTTGCCGGCCGGGTGGTTCCAGAACTTCTCCACGGCCGGGAACATGCCGAAGATCCACTGCAGCCGCTGCGCGTCCATGCGGTCAGCGCGCGAGGCGCCGCGCGCGGCCAGCAGCAGGTTTTCCTGCACCGTCAGGTCCGCGAAGATGCCCATGTTCTCGGGCACATAGGCAATGTTCAGCCGCGCGATCGCCGGCGTGGGCAGGGCCGTGATGTCGGCCCCGCCAAAGGCGATGCGCCCCTGGCTGGCCCGCCACAGGCCCATGATGGTGCGCAGCGTGGTCGTCTTGCCCGCGCCGTTGCGCCCCAGCAGCATGGTCAGCTGCCCGCGCGGCACGGCCAGGTCCACGCCATGCAGGATGTGATAGGCCCCGATATGCGTGTGCACGCCCGACAGTTCGAGCAGGTTCGGGTGGGAACTGTGGTCGAGCGTCATGCGGCCTCCTTCACAGCGCCCTGCTCCGGCATCACACCCAGGTAGGCCTGCTGCACCACAGGCGAGGCAATGACCTCGGCCGGCGGTCCATCGGCCACCAGCGTGCCATTGGTCAGCACGATGATGCGGTCGGCCAGCTCGCGCACCACATCCATCTTGTGCTCCACCAGCAGGATGATCTTGCTGCGGTCCTGCTTGAGCTTGCGTATCAGGTCCAGGATCACCGGCGCCTCGTCATGGCTCATGCCCGCCGTGGGCTCGTCGAACATATAGACCTGGGGTTCCAGCGCCATCAGCAAGGCCACCTCCAGCTTGCGCTGGTCGCCATGCGGCAGCGCGGCCACGGCCTCGTCGCGCCGGGCGGACAGGGCCACCTGGTCGAGGATGTGCAGCGCCCGCTGCGTGAGCGCCCGGTGGTCGCTCCAGATGCTCCACAGGTTCAGGCCGCGCCGGTGCGGCCCCTCGTCGCGCGCCTGCACGGCCAGGCGCACGTTCTCCAGCACGCTCAGGTGCGGGAACAGATTGGTGAGCTGGAACGCCCGTCCCAGCCCGGCGCGCGTGCGCGCCGAAGGGGCCAGCCCCGTCAGCTCGCGCCCGCCCAGCAGCACGCGCCCTGCCGTAGCCTTGAGCTGCCCGGAGATCAGGTTGAAATACGTGGTCTTGCCCGCCCCGTTGGGCCCCACGATGGCCGTCAGCGTGCCCGGCTCGAAAGCGCAGCTCACGCCGTTGACGGCCACATGGCCCCCGAAGCGGATGGTCAGATCCTCTGTGCGCAACATTGCTCAGCGGCCGTTGCGGATGGGGACCTGCATCTCCTCGGGCTTGATCTCGCGCACCAGCTCGGGCACGCCCCAGGCCAGCGCCGGGTCCACGCGGATCTTGAAGTGGTACATGCTCTGCAGGGCCTGATGGTCTTCCTTGCGGAAGGTCATCTGGCCCTTGGGCGTGTCGAAGCTCATGCCCTCCATGGCCTTGATCAGACCGTTGGTCTTGGTGTCTCCACCTGTCTTCTTGAGCGCCGTCACGATGGCCATGGCCGCAGAGAAGCCGCCGGCCGTGAAGAAATCCGGCGGCGTCTTGTACTGCTTGTAGTGCATGGACACCAGCGCCTCGTTCACCGGGTTCTTGGGAATGCCGTAGTAGTAGTACGTGGCGCCCTCCATGCCCGGCAGATTCTTGTAGGCCGCCATGGCGGGCAGGATGTTGCCGCCCGTGGCGATCTCGATGCCGTAGCGCTTGAGGTCCAGGTCCGCGATCTTGAACGGATTGCCCGCCCCGGCCCACACGATCCAGATGATCTTCCTGCCCGGCTGGTCCTTGAGCTTGTCGATCAGCCGCTGCGCCCCTGCCGTGAAATCCGTGGTGGCGGCAGGCAGGTACTCCTCATGCGCCAGCTTGCCCTTCTTGATGGCGTCCTTGAAGGCCTTCACCCCGTCGCGGCCGAAGGCGTTGTCCTGGGCCAGCGTGGCAATCGTCACGCCCGCCCTGTCGATGGCCACCGCATTGCTGATGGCGTCCTGGCTGGAGTTGCGGCCCGTGCGGAAGATGTACTTGTTCCACTTGTCGCCCGTGATCGAATCGGCCACGGCCGGCTCCACCAGCAAAATCTTCTTGTACTCCTCGGCCACCGGCAGCATGGCCAGCGCCACGCCGGACGATGTGGGCCCCACGGCCAGATCGGCCTTGTCATCGGAATACGCCGTGGCCAGCAGGCTCTTGCCCAGGTCGGGCTTGCCCTGGTCGTCCTTCTCGATCACCACCAGCTTCTTGCCATTCACCGCCATGCTGCCGCCCGTGGCGTACTCCAGCCCCATCAGCAGCCCGGCCTGGGTCTGCTTGCCATAGGCCTCCAGCGCGCCGGTCTTGCTGTAGACGTGGGCAATGCGGATCTCGCCCTGCTGGGCCAGTGCAGCAGGAGCTGCAGCGGCCATGGCGGCGAGTGCGATGGTGCAATGGAGGAAGGGGCGGCGGTGCATGGTTTGTCTCCTTTGGGGTTTTCGGCTTGATGGCCTGGCTGGGCCTGCCGTTTTGCAAGGGGACCATGCATGCTTTGTGCCAGGCACGCCCAGGCGGCACCCAGGCGGCACCAAGACAGGGACGGCCTTGTGCCCCCGGGGCCAGGCAGCCCGTGCCAGGGCCGAAAGTGTCTGGCCATTGGACAGATTCAGTGTCTTTTTCCAAGACAGCTGCCTGAATCCGATACAGGGCAAACCATGAATTCCTGGGATGTTCCCCTGCACCTGGCCCACCATCACGTCCTGGCCGGCCAGCAGCTTCATAAGTTCAGGAGGCCCATGGGCGTGGGGAGAAAACCGTTGTTTTCTTCAGGCAACAGCCGCTGATTCGGCCAGATGGGGCATGGTGCGCTGCCTCAGCTCGACCAGCGGCAATGCCCGCTGAACCGCCAGCGCGGCCCGCTGTAGCAGTGCCTCGTCGTGCAGGCGGTAGTCCACGAAATCCTTGTCGGTCGCGTAGACACCCAGTGGCAGGGTGCGCGCCTGGAAGAAGCTGAACAGCGGCCGCAACTGGTGGTCGATCACCAGGGCATGGCGCTCGCTTCCACCGGTGGCCGCCAGCAGCACGGGTTTGTCGATCAAGGCGTCCTGGTGGACGAAGTCGAAGAAGTGCTTGAACAGTCCGGTGTAGGCGCCGCGAAAGACCGGTGTGGCCACCACCAGCACATCCGCCTGCTCCACCGCCGCAAGCTCCCGCTCCACCGTCTCGGGCAACTGCGAGCGCCACACCGCGCCGGCAAGCTGCGGCGCAAGCTGGCCCAGCTCCACCAGGCGTTGTTCGCACGGAACTTCGTCGGCGATCAGATCAGACAGATGCTCTGCCAGGGCGGCAGACTTGGAGGGGCGCTGCAGTCCGCCGGATACGGCGACCAGACGAAGTGGACGTGTCATTGCTGCTCTCACGCAAGATGGCCGGGGTTCAACGCGGGAGCCGGTTGTGGCGACCATGCGGTCCGAGGTGAAGTGATGGCCATGACTGCTTCCCAAAATGCAAACGAACAATGGGAGCGGATGATATGGAGCCAAATCAATGAAGTAAAATGGTTTTATCTCACAATTACATGATTAAAACTCATATAAAGCTTTAAACCTGCCCCGTCGGTGCTGTTCGGGGAGCATCCGGGTCACAAGCGAGGCGGGCATCTGCATCGCGCACAAGCGGGCCGTTGCCGAACCGGCATTCCCGCTCAGCGGCCCGCTTCCTGGGCCTGCACCAGACACTCCCGCAAGGCCTGCGCCACAGGCCCGAGCATGCGATCGCGCCGCTGCAGCAGGCCCAGCGTGCGCCACACATCGGGCGCGGTCAGCGGCACGCCGCAGACCTGGGCATGGTCCTGGCGCAGGGCCAGCTGGGGCACGGCGGCCAGGCCCAGGCCCGCTTCCACCAGGGCCAGGGCGCCCGTGACGTGGTTGCATTCGTGCCAGGCCACGGGCTGCTCTGGCAGGCCGGCCATCACCTGGTCCAGCAGCAGCCGGTTGCCGCTTTGGTGGGAGACGGACACCAGGCGCTTGCCCGCCAGCTCGGCCCATTCCACCTGGCTGCGCCCGGCCCAGGCATGGCTGCGCGGCATGGCCAGCACATAGCGCTCGCGCGTGAGCGCCTCAAAGCGCAGCGACGGCTCCTGGCTGCCCGTGAAGCTCAGGCCGAAATCCGCCTCCCCGCGCAGCACGGCCTCCACCACCTGGTGCGCGCTCTCGTCGATGACGTGCACCTGCACATCGGGCTGCTCCACGGCAAAGGATTTCAGCACCGGGGGCAGCAGATTGGTGGCCACCGAAGGCACGCAGGCAACCGTCACGCGGCCACGGCGCAGCTTGACCTGGTCATCCACGCGCTGCACGGCCTCGTCCAGGCCGGCCAGGGCCCGGCGCGCCTCCTGCAGGAATTCATGGCCTACCTCGGTCAGCTTCACTTGCCGCGTGGTGCGCTCCAGCAGCCGCACGCCCAGCACCGACTCCAGGCGCTCCACGCGCCGGCTCAAGGCAGGCGGCGACAGGAAAAGCGCTTCTGCGGCCAGGCGAAAACTGGCCTTCTCGGCCGTGGTCACGAAGGCGATCAACTCCCCCATGTCGAATTTGATGCGCTGCATGCAACAGTCCCTCCAAAAGTTGCAATTCACAGAATAGCAGCCCCTGCATAGGATGGCGCCCTTGATAACGCTGCCCCCTGCGGGCAGGCAAGACCAACAAACGGAGACGACATGCACCAACGCAGACTGATCGCGGGCGGCGCCCTGGCAGCCCTTCTTTCCCTGGCCGTGGGCTCCGCCCAGGCCCAGGACTTCCCCCCCAAGAAACCCGTGGTCATGGTGGTCGGCTTTGCCGCAGGCGGCTCGGCCGACATTGCCGCGCGCATCATCGCCAAGAAGCTGGGCGAGAACATCGGCCAGAGCGTGGTCGTGGAAAACAAGCCCGGCGCGGGCGGCAACCTGGCCCACACGCAGGTGGCCAATGGCCCGTCCGACGGCTCGGTGCTGCTCTTCGGCTCCATCGGCCCGCTGGCCATTGCGCCGCACTTCATGAAGATCGGCTACGACCCGCTCAAGGACCTGGCCCCCATCACCATGGGCGTGAACTTTCCCAACGTGCTCGTCGTGCCGGCCGCCACCGGCATCAAGACCCTGGGCGAATACGTGGCCAAGGCCAAGCGCGAACCCGGCAAGCTGGACTTCGCCTCCACCGGCCCCGGCTCCGCATCGCACCTGGCCGGTGAACTGCTCAACGATGTCGCCAAGATCGACACCCTGCACGTGCCCTACAAGGGCGGCGCGCCCGCCCTGCAGGACGTGCTGGGCAACCGCGTGACCTCCTTCTACGCAGCCCCGCCCACGGCCCTGCCCCACATCGAATCCGGCAAGCTGATCCCGCTGGCCACCACGGGCCTCACGCGCCCGGCCTACCTGCCCAACGTGCCCACCGTGGCCGAGAGCTTCCCCGGCTTCAACGCCACCAACTGGTACGCCTTCGTGGCATCCGCCAAAACGCCCAAGCCCTTGCTGGACCGCTGGAACACCGAGCTGGTCAAGGTGCTGAACACCCCCGAAGTGCGCGACAACCTGCTCAAGCACGGCCAGACCGCCGCCCCGGGCACCCGCGAGGAACTGGGCCAGTTCATCGCCTCCGAGCACGCCAAGTGGGGCCGCATCATCCGCGAGCGAAAAATCACCGCCGATTGATTCCCTCGGCAGCCGTTAGCCGTTCCCCAACCATAAAAAACCAGGAGACAAACCATGACCGCCATCCGTTCCACCCCCCTGCAGTCCGCTGTGCAGTCCTCCGTGCCATCCACCCTGCGCCGCCGCACCCTGGGCGCGCTGCTGGGCGGCGCACTCAGCCTGGGCCTGGCCCTGGGCGCTGCCACGCCCTCCACTGCCGCCGCAGATGAAATCCGCGTAGTCACCTCGGGCGGCTTCTCTGCCGCCTATGACCAGTTGATTCCCCTGTACGAGCAGGCCACGGGCCACAAGGTCGTCACCTCGCGCGGTGCCTCCATGGGCAATGCGCAGGACTCCATTCCCAGCCGTCTGGCGCGGGGCGAGCAGTTCGATATCGTCATCCTCGCGGATGGAGCCTTGGACAATCTGACCGCCCAAGGCAAGGTGGAGGCGGGCAGCCGCGTGGACCTGGCGCGTTCCATGATCGGCATGAGCGTGCGCAAGGGCACGCCCAAGCCCGACATCAGCACCGTGGACGCGCTCAGGCAGACCCTGCTGGATGCCAAGACCATTGCCTACTCGGCCAGCGCCAGCGGCACCTACCTGGCCAACGAACTGTTCCCGCGCCTGGGCGTGGCCGAGCAGATGAAGGGCAAGGCCACCCGCATCCTCAGCGAGCGCGTGGGCGCCGTGGTGCTGCGTGGCGATGCGGACATCGGCTTCCAGCAGGTCAGCGAACTGCTGCCGTTCAAGGAACTGGAATTCGTCGGCCCCCTGCCCGATGAAGTGCAGCAGCGCGTCTTCTTCTCCGCAGGCGTGGCCACCGGCGCCAAGAGCCCTGAGACGGCGCGCCACCTGATCCGCTTCCTGGCAGCCCCCGCCGCCGCACCCATCGTGCGCAGCACCGGCATGGAGCCGGCGGCCAAGCCCTGACGGCAGGCCCCCGAGCCCTCAAGGCTCTCTAGGCACTCAAGGCCCTCGACACAGAGAGGGCCTTCACCCCTCCCCGGTTCGACCTCCATTCAGCGGCGCTGCAACGGCACTGCTGCGGCATGCCGCTGCCCAGCCCTATCACCCTCGCCACACCCATGAACACCAAAACCCTGGTGCTGATCACCCTCGCCGCCGCACCGCTGTCGGCCCTTGCGCAATCCAGCATCACGCTCTACGGCATTGCCGATACCGGCGTGCGCTACACCAGCGGCCTCACCGCTGCCAACGCGGCCAGCAACACCTCGGGCGCCGCGCTGTCCAGCGGCGTCAACACCACCAGCCGCTTCGGGTTTCGCGGCCGCGAAGACCTGGGCGGCGGCATGTATGCCCTGTTCAACCTGGAAACCGGCCTGAACCTGGACACCGGCACCACCGCCAACTCCAGCAAATTCTTCGACCGCGCGGCCATCGTGGGCCTGGGCGGCAACTGGGGCCAGGTCACGGCCGGCCGCCAGACCAACCTGCTGGCAGATGCCATCAGCCCCGTGGACCCCGTGGGCATGCGCTTCGCCGCCTTCAACCCCAACATCGCCACCGCCGCGCTCAGCAGCCACGGCCTGGGCGTGGAATACGGCAGCGCGGGCGCCACCACGGGCTCGTACCGGCTGGACAACTCGGTCAAGTACACCGGCCGCTTCGGCGGCCTCACCGCCCGCGCCATGTACAGCTTTGGCGAGACGGCACAAGGCGGCTCCGCCCGCTCATCGGCCGGCGCGGGCCTGGCCTATGGCACGCAGACATGGACGGTCTCCGGCGCCTACCAGCGCTTCAAGACCGCAGACCAGTGGGAGCTGAAAGCCGCCACCCTGGGCGCCAGCTACAAATGGGACAACCTGCGCCTCGCGCTGAACACCGCGCGCAGCGACGGCCAGACCAACGCCACCACCAGCCGCACCGTGCAGCGCGTGCACTCGCTGGGCGCCACCTGGTCTGCCCGCAGCACGCTGGACCTGACCGCCGCCCTGTACCGCGTGGAACGCGAACGCAGCGGCCGCGCCGCAGACGGCTACACCCGCGCCCTGCTGTTTGCGGAATACAAGCTCTCGCGCCGCAGCAAGCTGTATGCGGAACTGGACCGCACGCATTGGAGCGGAGGGTTTCAGGGCGGGCAGAACAAGGATGTGGCTACGGGGGTGACTGCGGGGTTGATGCATAGCTTCTGAGGGGCACTGCGAGCACTCGCCCCAATGCCAACTCAGCCGCCCAGCTTTTTGAACGGCGTGTCGGAAGTGATCCAGCCCTTGCCTTGGGGGCAGATCACTTCCTTGTAACGCAGCTCCTTTTCAAAGCTCCACTGCTGGCCGAGTGCGCAAACGTCCCCTGCATTGAGGACAAATGCCACCGTCTGTGGATCGCCTTTTTTCAGCAGAACATCGACGCTTTGCGTCGCTTCCCACCGCCCACTCGGCGACTGGCTGCATCCCAGAGTTGCCAGCAACGCCATGATCGCGCCCCTTCGCAGTACGTTTCTCATCAGCTGCCCTTCTTGTAGTTGTCGCGCGAAGACTTTCGAGCGACTGCTGCAGGCTGACTGCAGTCTTTCAGCTCTTCTCTGCCAATGTCTGATACTAGAAACAACAGACATTGAGAGCAGCGCGGAAAAGATCAATTGATTCGGTAACCGACGGAGGCTGGGCTAACTACAAATTGGTCGATTCAGTTCAGAGACGGCACAGGCAGTGAATAACTACACTTGACGCCGACTCAACTGTGTTCCGTTTGTGCGGCACGGTGCACAACTTAAAGGGCAAGGAAGCCGACTTTGTGATCTTCTTGCTGGGCGGTGATCCGAGCAGGCCGGGTGTGATTTCAAGCTTTGCTGGCCACAAGCCTAATCTGGTCAACGTGGCTATCACGCGGGCCAAAAAGCGCTTGTATGTCGTTGGCCACGGCAACTTCTGGTCCGGCTCCAACGATTCCAAGGGCTGCTACCAAACCATGAACAAGCTGCTTTGAGAGTACTGTTCGCCCATAAAAAGCCGCTGTTGAGCGTAATGCCATTCACTTAAGGAAGGTCTGCATAAAGCGATTGCAAGCGCAATATTGCCTGGATGAGCTGCTCACAAGCAAGAGCACACGGGCCATACACAAGTTCACGGGGTCAACACTTTGCCAAGGCATCACATGGATCTTCCCTCGTACGCCCCAAGCCAGACGCTTGGACGATGCCCGCCCCGCGATATCAGCGGATTGCCCGACAGTTCTAGGTGGTGCCATCTCTATGGCCTTGCCGCCGTCTTACGCGCGGGCGCTTTTTTTTTGGCCGGCTTCTTTGGGGGCGCCTTAAATGGAACGTCAAAGATGGTTACGCGCACGCCAAGCTGGCGCGCGTAACCTACCAGGCCATCGAGCAAGTGGAGCAACTGCGCAGTCTCCGATGTTCTTTTTGACGGGTCTTTCACCGCCGCCTGCAACATTGGCAGATCGCAGCAGCCCGTGGTTGCCAACACTACATGCAGCTGTGCGTTGGCAGTGTTGATGATCTCGTCTCGAAGCTTCTGCCACAGGTCAGCTCCGGTGGGGCACTTTGTTGGTCGCGTGTAGAGACGAGGAATGTTCGTGTTGTTCCACCTAGCTTCCTTGGTCCATGAAGCGATCCCCTCTGGGACTTCGTTGTTGCGGGCCATGTAGACGAGGTTCTTCATCGCCTGAGCTACGACATCATGGAATGCTGAGGCGGAAATCCCAGCACCGGCACCGGCTTTGGCGTGCACAAAGGCAAGTTCGCGTTCGTCGAAGTTCGCCAGCACGAAGTCTGCGCATTCGGAACCAAGGTCGTCACAGATGATGAGGTCTGGCACGAAGTTCATAGGCAGGGCGCCCTCTGCGATTCGCTTGAACAGAGATCCCTCAATGAAGCTGGTGGCCTTCCCTCCCTTTACCTTGGCCTGGGCGAGTTCCTCTTTTGTTCCCTTCTCGTTGCTGCAGGCCGCAATCGCAGGAGTAGTGATCTGACCGAACAAGGCGCGCTCAGCATGCTCGTAGTCGATCATGTAGAAGTTTCGGCCCTGATAGACCATCTCCCCGCCGACCAGCCCGATCAACAACGTTTCCTGGTTCTGATTGAGGTAGTCCGCGAAACTGCGCTTTGTGCTTCGCCCATCATCTCTTTCGTGTACGTGCACGCTGCCAGCACGGGCCTTGAACCAGAATCTACCTCGAGATTTCTGATACTCGATAGTGAGTTCGACCTCAACCGAGGTGGTCGGATCACTGCCGACTAGAAACTTGAAGGTGCACTCGAACAGGCCAGTTGTGCCAGCTTTGGGATTGATGTCGACCGACGATGAAAAAATCAAGAGATTGGTGCCGTCAGGCTTTGTCACGGCTACGCCAGGCAGCGCAAGATCAACGGAGATCGCAACTGGAACTGGCGCATCAGGTGGTGTGCACGTTTGCATGTAACGTTGCAGGACGGGATGGTCGGCGCTTGTATTCGAGAGCGAATTTCCGATAGTCATTGCCCAAGCTTTGAATGCAGACAGGGAGTGCTGTCTGCGTGCGCGCTCTGAGAGTTCCTCGCGTACGCGACCGCGATGGAGACCGACATATCGGCGCCCTGCGGCCGAAGCTCCACGGGCCGCGCGGCAGATCTGGACACGATCAGTCAGCGAGGCGGGAATACTGTTCAAGTCGTGGCCACGGAGTTCCGAAGCGCGCAGCACCGTGTCAAACGGAATCGCGCTGCTAACCGCAACGTTCGTGACACGATAGCTCCTGTCCAGGAGCCGCGCAAGATCTGTTGCACCAAGACCCACAGTGAGGTTCTCTAGCAAGGCCTCTGGATATGTCCCGGTCGTGTCAGAGACGAGAAGGAAATCACCAGCGAGAACCGCGCAGTGAGCTTCCAGCTTAACCTCGTATAGGGACGTGTCTTCGAGCAAGCGAGAATTCGCAACTGAAGCGTAGACCCAAAGCGCAAACTGCGCAGACTGCTGACATGGCGCGTTGGGCGTACCAAGAATGATCGCATCGGTCAGGTTTAAACTGTCCGTTGAGTCTTCGATGTAGGCCTTCAGAGTGAACCCGGGCTGAACTCTTCGTATTAGGACACTTGGGGCAATCGCGACCTGTGGATTATCGGAAAGTACATCCGTACGGAACCGCCTCCGAAAGCGACCGTCGAAATACTCGACGGGTGGCTGAGACTCAAGTATGCCCTCCACCACTTTGCGAAAATGCTCTGAGTCATGAACGGTGGCACTGACCTCGAAGTCTCTATATGCAAGCCATCGTTCCTTGAGTCTGAAATCGACTGGCGAGAAGACCATCGCGGGAACATCGCCGACGTCGGAGGCATTTTTGCGAAGTACACGGCCGATCTGCTGCACCAGCTTTCGATCGTTGTTGACATTACACACGAAGGCGAGCGCGCAGAAGCGATGGTCATCCAACCCCTCTGTAAGTTTGTTCTGATGCACCCATATCTCCGCAGGATGATCCAGCGCCGGAACGTCTTTCACGAAGTCGGCATCGGATGAACCTTCGAACTGCTCGTGGATGCCGACGACCTTTAGTCCCGTTGCCCTGAGCACCGCAACCGCGGATCGAATGTCCGCTGCAGTTGCGCAGCAGACAATGGCTCTTGGATTTCGGCTCGCCAAGCGGTCGTCTTTCTTGGCTGCAGCCCATGCACGCGCAAACGCGCGACACAGCACCGGAACATCCTGCGAACTGCCCAGAGAAGCGAAGTCGAGGGTTCTGATGATCGCTTCAGCCTCGGCTTGCGCGTGAGTGAAATGAAACACCGAGTCTGTCGTGGCCTTGATCCGGAAGAGCTTCAGGTCGTTGCGGTATGGCGTCGCGGTTAGCAGCACGGTCGGCTTAGCCATACTCTTGACGGCCCTGCCCCACTCGATGGCCGGCTCGTAGTGACACTCGTCGACTACTATCGTGTCTACGAAAGACGCTAGGTCGTAGTACAGCGCCTCGTTGGTCCGTTTCAGGTCGGTCAGAGTGCTGAACGTGCAAACGATGACCTTGACGCGATCGTCCTTGAGTGTCGCCTTTGCCGAAGACGGAATGAGATCAACGACCGTGCCTGCCGGAGCAGCTACGTTCAGGTTTTGCCAAAAGCCCGTTTTGAGCGCTCCGATCATCTGATCTCGAAGGTTTGTCCAAGGCGTCAGGACGAGGGTTCGTCCGGTTGAACTTAACAGTGACAGGCAGGCAATCACGCCAGTTTTCCCCGTCCCGGTTGGCATTCGCACCAAGCAAGGATCTGCGCTCTTCCTCAGGTGAGCAATCAGAAACTGGATGGCGTGCTTTTGATGCGTCCACAAGCTTAGCCCGGACGGAAGTTCTTTGAACATTGTCGCTTCCTCACTCTCGTTTTGCAGAGACTAGCAGAGGAAAGCTGTCATGCGCATGGCTTCTGCCGCCGAGCCACTTCCGATCGGGGATCAGGACGGCGCCGAGTTCATTGACCCGCGCCATCGTTAGGGCAGGGACCAAGGTACCCGTCAACGTACAGTGGAGGCGTGCGGGTTGACTACACTGGGGCTTATGCGAAGGCCAATATGAATCCGGACGTACAAACGCAAACGTAGTCGTTTCTGAACGAGTCCTTCCGCACCAGGTCTGTGAGGAGAGAAACTGTTGGATAAATAGGAAGGGCCGCAATAAGCAGGTATGCGGTCATCCGGCGGAAGCTCGCGTTTGTCCGCAATCGCTGCAAAGCCGACACCCACATCCCACAGATCAGCATGACCAAATGGGTCGATACCAGACCAGAAACTAGACGACCGGCCAAGCCGGTTGATCAGCTCCGAGGGAGAGCCCAAGCGCTTGGCTCTGCGACTGCCCCATCCCAAACGCATGCACAAGGCATGCAAGTTTTCGCGGCGATGGGGAAGTCAGCCATCAAGCCAGGACAGGCTCAGAGCTTGGCCCCGACCCATATGGCTCGCCCTTGCACCAGGCCCTCAGCCTTCCCGGCAATGACGATATCCGGGTGCTCGCTTTTATCAGCGTTGTCGGCCACGGCATGCCAAACGTCACCCACCCGCTGAAAGCGCCGCACAAGCATCTGCCCTTCCCACGCGAATGCATAGACGCTGCCACGGCGCGGCGTTCGATCCGCACGATTGAGCAAGAGCACGGCCCCGTCCCGAATCGTGGGCTCCATGCTGGTTCCGGTGACATGGACGATGCCCGCGTTCACCGGGCTGACGCCGATAGCACGCAGAAAATCGCGTCGGAACTGTAGAGCCCCGAGTTCCTCGACAAGATTGGTTTTTCGAGAGCGTTCGGGCGCGGCTTCAACATCCAGGCGGACGAGCTGGATGAAGTCCTCACCTTCCGCGACACGGCCTCGCAATAAGGTATCTACGTCCACACTGAAGTAATCCGCAAACTTCTGCAGTGACTCCATTCGCACACCGGTTTCCCCGGCAACGATGCGCTGCAAAGTGCCCTGCCCGATGTCGAATCCAGCACTCTTCATGTCACTACGCAGGCGCCCGATCGCCTTGCCCTTGATCATCAGGGCAACGTTTTCGGCCAATGTTGCGTTCACGAAGCTGCGCATGGGCAGCATTCTTTGGTCTTGCTATACCGATTTCGGTACGATAGAGTTAGTGCAAATTCACTTGAATTCGCCAGTTTTGAAGAGCCAGCCTATGGCTCAACTTAAAACTCCTCATACCGCTTTCGGTGAAGCTGTCCAAACTCTGGATCAACTTGGCCGCACAAGCTTCAACTAGACGCAGACGCCTACATCCATGCACATCACTCACCACTTCACCCCTGGTCTGCGCTTCGCTGCGCAATGGAAGTACGCCGCCCGCGCGCCATCGGGCCGGGCCTGTTGGTCGCGGCTGCCGCTGGGGCAGCCTGATGCGGGCAGGGCTGATCCGCATGGCGCCTGGTGGTGTGTGCGGCGCTGCGCTGCCGTGCTGCGGCGGGAGATGTGGCAGTCGGTGGATCTGCCTTCAGACATGCCCTTGCGGCCGGGGCCGGAAGATGTGGCGCTGACCCTGAACGCGCTGATGCCGCGCTGGCAGGTACAACTGAGCGCAGGGGCCGGGCACATGTCCATGCAGTCCTGCACCCAGGCGGTGATGGCAGGAGGCGGGGCGGTGCTGCAACTGCAGTCAGAGGCGCTGCACCGGCGGCCGCAGAGCACGTTCTGGGCCTGGGTGATTGGCGTGGAGATGCATCAGAAGATGCGGCCCGCGCCGGTGAAGCCATGGCCCGCAAGCCGCGCGCCCCGCCCTGCCGCGCTGCTGACCATTCCCTTTGGCTGGAGCATGCCCTGGGCCTGCGGCTATGCGGCGCGGGTGCAGATGAACAGCGATGGGCGCTGCGACGTGGATGGCATTGACGGGCAGTGGCGCGAGTGCCGCTGCCTGGCCGCAGTGACTCTGTCGCCCGCGCGAGATGGCCAATGCGGTCAAGTCGACCAATTCGGCCATGCCGGCCTCCTGCAGGGGCACCCACTGTGTTGATACCTGCCCGAGCCGGAAGATTTGCCCAAGCCGCTTGTCCCTTGCCGCCATCCATGAATCACGGGCGCGGCAGCCGGCAGCACCAAGGCCGCCGCAGCGGTGCCAAGGCCTCGGCCCTGCTACCGGGCCTGGAACCGCCGGCGATGCTCCACCACGGTGCCGCGCAACTGCAGCGCCTGCTCGTCGCTGGATAGTGTGGGATGGTCTTCGTTGAGCGGCACCAGCTCGAAGATTTCCGCACCGGCCTTGTCCAGGCCGCGCACCCGGTACTTGCGCAAGATGGCCTGTTGCCGGGAGTCGGTGGCCAGCACGCAGTCCCCGGGCCGCGGCGGCAGGGCGGGATCGATGAGCACGCGGTCCCCTTCCCGGATTTCCGGGGCCATGGCGTTGTCTTCCAGTCGCACGAAGAACGCACGGGGCGATGCGTTGTCGCTGGCGACTTCGATGCCCAGGAAATGCTCATCGTTGGCATCGTCCATGGCGTCTTCTGCGCTGCGGCCGCCGGCCTGCTGCAGGCCAAGCAGCGGGTAGCGGCGCGTGCCCTGGGGCAGGTGGCGCTGCAGCGCTGCGGCATCGGCCGACATGGGGCCCTTGCCGCATTCCAGCCACAGGGCCGAGACACCGCACAGGGACGCGAGCGTGGCTGTTTTGGAGGTGCCGTTTCCGCTTCTCTCAAGGTCGGCAATGGTCGATTGCCCCATGCCCGCCTGGCGGCCCAGCTGCGCTTGGGTGAGGCCCGCGAGACTGCGAGCGCTTTTGAGGCGTTGGCCGAAATCGGTTGACATGCTCCGTAGCTTACGGAAAACCGATATGTCAAATTCGATTGTAAAAAAATCGACTTTTCGATAGCATGAAACTATGGAATGGAAAGACTACCTCGCCAGACTTGCAGCGAAGGGTGTCAGTCAAAGCCAGATCGCCCGCGAAGTGGGCTGCGGTCAAGCAACGATTTCTGACCTCGCATTGGGCAAGACCAAAGAGCCGCGCACATCCCTGGGTATGGCGCTCATGCGCATCGGGGACCGCTGTGGCATCAAGACTCCCTACGGTGCCAGCCCTTCGGCACACGATGACGAGAGGTCCCGTGGCTGAGACCGCGCACGTCACCCACCGCTTCACCCCTGGGCTGCGCTTTGACGGGCTGTGGACGTACGCGGCGCGCATGCCGTCAGGCCGTCGCTATTGGGCGCGACTGCCGGCAACCCGCGCAGGCGGCGTGGCTGCAGCAGATCCACAGCGCGCGTGGTGGTGCGTGCGCCAGTGCGTTGCGGTGCTCAATCGCATGCCCTGGCATTCCGTGCATCTGCCCCCGGGCCTGCCTGTGCAGCCGGAATGCGGCGATGTGGCATTGGCCCTGGGCGCAATGCTTGCGGACTGGAACGTCAAGGTGCTCGACGAGAGCACGGCACAGGCGCCGCTGCTGCGCAGCACCGATGCGCTGCTTGCCAATGGCTGCTCTTTGCTGCAGTTGCAGGCCGAAGATTTGAGTGTTGGCGCGCCACCCGTTTTCTGGGCCTGGGTGGTCGGCGTGGAAATGCATGAGAAGTTCAAGCGCGCCAAGCGCACTTCGGCCTTTGACGTGCCCGGGCGTCCTCGCGCCCTGCTGATCTGGCCCTTCGGCTCGAAATCTCCCCTGACAAGGAACCACGCCTTGAGGATGACGGTGGATGGCGAAGGGCTGTGCGGTGTGGATGGCATCGATGCGCGCCGGGGCCGGTACCGGTGCATCGGGGCCATTACCGTGGCGCAGTCGGACAACCACAGCGCCGGCAACGGCGGCCTTTTCGGATCCGAATAATGCAAAAGCCCGACGACGCACCAGAGCCATGTGAGCGGGAGGTTCCGCAGGAAGACATCTGTCTCGATCACCGCCTCATCTGCGGCCTGCGCTTTGATGAGCACTGGCAATACAGGAGACGCACGGAATCGGGCCACACCAGTTGGACACAGCTGCCGATGGCATCCGACCCCGTTGCCCCGGCCGACCCCTATGGCGTCTGGTGGTGCGTTCGCCGGTGCACCGTGGTGCTGGAGCAGCGAAGCTGGCTGTTCCTGCAGCTTCCCACTCACTTGCCCGCTGTTGCCGGCGTGCAGGAGATGGCGCAGATCCTCGATGTGCTGATGCCCGATTGCAACGTGCAGGCACATGCGCAATGCGCCGAGACACACTTGCTCTGCGCCCATGCGGTGGAGCAGGCAGGAAGTGCATTGCTGATGCTGGAGTCGCCGGAATGTGACGGCCCCAAGCCCGGCATTTTCTGGGCCTGGGTGGTGGGCTACGAGCCGCAACTGCCTTTGCCGTGCACCGAAGATTGCGTTGCACCCGACACGTGGCAGCCACTGGACATACAAGCCATGGCACCGCCCCAGGCCCTGCTGGTCCTGCCCTTCGACTGGACCATCCCCTGGTCCAGCGGATACCCCACCCGGATCCAGGTGCAAGCCGACGGGTCCTGCCATCTGCAAAATGCCGACGGGCCATGGCACCCATGCCGTTGGCTTGGCACTGTCACGCTTGGAGCCAGGACCGCACCGGCCTGACGGTGGCCCGCCTGCCTCTCAGATGCGCGGCGTGTACTTGAGCGTGAACATGACGTTGCGCGGGTCGCCGAAGTCGTTGTTGCCGTTTTGCTCGGCAAAGCCGGGGATCCAGTAGCGCTTGTCGAAGACATTGTTGAGGTTCATGGCAAGGCTGACTTCGGGGGTGAGCTGGTAGGCCAGGCGCATGTTCCAGACGGTGAAGCCGGGGACCTTGAAGGAGCGGTCATAGCCCAGGGTATGGGTCTGTGCAGTGAAGCCGGCACCCACGTTCAGGTGGCTCCATTGACTGGGCAGGCGATAGGCGGCCCAGGCGCGCAGCATGTGCCGGGGCGTCCAGGTGCTGAAGACCTTGCCCTGGTTGACGGGGTCGCTGAGGAACCTGGTGGTGTTGTAGGTGTAGCCGGCCATGAGCTGCAGGCCGCGCAGCACTTCGCCGCTGACTTCGGCTTCCAGCCCCTGGCTGCGCACCTTGCCCGAGGCGGTGGAGCAGTACCAGTCGTCGCAGGCCATGCCGGAGGCTACGTCGTTGACGGCGCGGTTCTTGTGGTCATAGCGGAACAGGGCCAGCGAGGTGTTGACGCGCCCGTCCAGCAGTTCGCCCTTGAGGCCGATTTCGTAGTTGGTGCCGATGATGGGGTCCAGCACGTTGCCGGCCACGGTGCGCTCGGACTGCGGCTCGAAGACGCTGGTGTAGCTGCCGTAGGCCGACCACTGGGGCGTGAGCGCATAGACCAGGCCCGCATAGGGCGTGATCTCGCCCGATGCGGTGATGGAGGTGCGGGCATTGGACAGGGGCACGCTGTAGAGGTAGTCGTACCAGCTGGCGCGTGCGCCCGCAATGGCGGTCAGCGGCTCGGCCAGCTTGGCACGCCAGCTGGCGTAGATGCCTTTTTGCTCCACGTCGTACCGGGGCAGGGTCTTGATCCCGCCCCCGGCCATGATGGTGTCCAGGTTCTGCCAGGGCCGGTTGTGGTCGATGTTGAAGATGTTGCCGCCCGGCGTGAAGGTGCGCGCATACATGTCGTTGGATTTGTACCGGGAGTAGTTGGCGCCCACGGTGATTTCATTGCGCAGGCCCAGCGCCTGGAAGCGGCCGTTGACGAAGGCGTCCAGGCCGACCTTGGTGGAGTCGAAGTCGGTGACCCAGTTGGCATAGGTGTGGCCGCTGCCGTCGGCCGCGACGTTGCCGTGCATGCGCTGGTGGGCGGAGGTGTTTTTCTCGCTCATGCGCAGGGTGGAGACCTTGAGCCTCCAGTCGGCGTTGAAGCGGTGGTCCAGGTCGGCATAGAAGGTGGTCTGTTCTATGCTGGCCCGGTTCCACCAGGCGCCGACGAAGGTGGAGCGCGGCAGGCCGAGGTCGCGTCCATCGGCAAAGCGCGGCAGGCCCCGGATCATGGGGCGGCCGTTGCTGTCGGAGTGGCTGATGCCCAGGCCCACGGTGGTGTCGGGGCTGATGTCGTAGTCAAGGGCGGCGTACAGGGAGCGCGTGCGGTCGTTGACGTAGTCCACGAAGGAGTGGCTGCGCGATTCGTCCAGCACGACGCGGCCGCGCAGGGTGCCTTCGCTGTTCAGGGGCCCGCCCGCATCGAGCTGCAGGCCGTAGCGGTCCCACGAGCCGGCACGGGCGGTGATGGCGACGGTGCGCTCCGCCTGCCCGCGCTTGCGCACGAGGTTGACGGCACCGCCGGGGCTGCCCGTGCCCTGCAGCAGGCCGGAGGCGCCGCGCAGCACTTCCAGCCGGTCATAGAAGACCATGCCTTCGGTGCCCCAGTTGCCCAGGGCGTAGTTGTTGCGGGGGATGGCGACGCCGTCGTACTGCCAGGCGTCGATCTGGAAGCCCCGGGCCGAAAGCACCATGCCCTGCCCCACGCCCTTGACGCCCACGGTCCCGGTGACGTTGTTGGCGGCCACGCGCAGGTCGGTGATGCCCTGGTCGTCCAGCTGGCGGCGCGTGAGCACGCTGACAGATTGCGGTATGTCCTTGAGCGCCTGGTCGCCCTTGGTGATGCTGATGGCGCGCGCGGCCAGGGATTCGGAGCCCTCGGTGATGGCGCTGCGCTCTGCCTTGGCCGAGACGTTGACGGGCGCAAGGGTGAGCGAGCCGGTGGCCGCCCCCTGGGGCATGCGCCGCACGATGACGGCGCTGCCGTCGATTTCCGCATACAGGCCGGTGCCGGCCAGCAGGCGGCCCAATGCCTCGGAAGCGCTCAGGCGGCCTTCGACGGCGGGTGCGGTCCTGCCCTCCACCAGTGCGGGCTGCACCATCAATTCAAGCCGAGCCTGGCGGGCCAGCGTGTCCAGCGCCTGTGCCAGGGGCTGGGAGGCGATGCGGATCGGCACCGGCACGGAGGCCATGGCCGACGCGCCACCCGCACCACCCGTACCACCCGCGCCAGGCAGCGCCTGCAACGGAGCCTGGGACTGGGCGCGGGACGGCGCGGCCATGGTGGCCAGCAGCAAGGCCGTGGCCAGGGCCAGCGGGACGGGGGTGAAGAGGACGGAACCGGGAATGGAGCCGGGAATGGAAATGGAACTGGAACGGGGCATGAGGGAAATCTCCGGAAGGCTGCGAATACGAATCCTTCTCAGGTAGACGCACGGCACGGCAAAACCCCAACCCGCCCGTGAAAAATTTTTGAGGAACTCGCAGCGCCCGTCTCAGGGCGCGGCGACGATGAGGGTCTGCGCGCCTTCCCCACCCTGGGGGTCGAGCAGGCGCACGGGCAGCACCTTGGGCAGGGCCTTGCGGAAGTTGTCCAGGCGGCGCGGGTCGAAGGTGCCGGACAGGCGCATGGCGGCCACGGCAGGATCGCGCACCGCCAGGCGCGTGGGGCCATAGCGCTCGAATTCCGCCAGCGCCTGCGACAGCGGCACGTTGTCGAAGCTGACGCGTCCGTCGCGCCAGGGCGCGATGCCGGCAGGCGGCACGGCGCCGACAGCCGAGAGGCGGCCATCGCCATCGGCCTGCACCTGCTGGCCCGCAGTGAGCAGCACGGCATCGGAAGGGCCGGCCGCAGACACCCGCACCTGCCCTTCCTGCACGGCCACCTGCACCGGGCTGCCGGCCGTGTGGCGCACGGCAAATTGGGTGCCGACCACGGTGACCTTCACGCTGCCGGCGAGCACATCGAAGGGCCGGTCCGCATCGCCGTGCACCTGGAAGACGGCCTGCCCTTCGGGCAGGCGCACTTCGCGCCGCTGGCGGTACAGCGCCACATGCACGCGGGTGGCGGTGTCCAGCCGCAAGCGGCTGCCGTCGGGCAGCTCCACGTTCAACTGCTGGCCGCGCCCGGTGGCGTAGTCCTGGACAAACAGGGGCCGGCTCTGCCAATGCTCCCAGGCCATGCGGCCCGCGCCACCGGCCACCAGGAGCACGGCGGCCGCCAGCGCGGCACGGGGCACGGCGGCCGTGCAGCCGCGCAGCCAGGCCAGCGGAGCGGACCATGCTGGCCGGGCTGGCTGGACAGCGGGGGCGGGCCGTGGCTGCGCCCTTTGCCCGAGCAGGTCCGCGGCCTTGTCGGCAGCCAGTTGGCGACGCAGCTGCTGGACGGCGGTGTCAGGCAGCGTATCAAGGCGGCGCCAGTCGGCCTGCCAGCGCTCGAAGGCGGCCCGGTGGTCCGGATCGACGGCCAGCCAGGCCTGGAAGTCCGCATCATCGAAGGCGGCCTGCGGCTGCTGGCTGAATTGCGCAAACCAGTCCAGCGCCTGGGCATCGGCGCTGCGGCTGGCATCGGTGGGCCGGGCTGGGGGGAGGTGTTCAGTCATGCGAATGACGCAGGCTACAGGGAAGCAGACGCACGGACAGCCGCGAACCCAACCCCGCGTGCGGGGCAAACGGGGTGAGGGCACAGGCCGCAGTCCGCGCAGGCCATGCAAGGTCTGGCCTCATCGAGCGTCTCCCGGCCGGGGCGATGCGGCGGGCGCAAGCGTGCCGTCCATGCGGTCCTGGCAGGCGCGGCAGGCCTGCATGCCCAGCTTGATGTGGCGCTCGACCATGGTGGTGGAGATGCCCATGTGCCGGGCCACTTCCGCCTGGGACATGCCGTCGAACTTGTGCAGGATGAAGGCCTCGCGGCAGCGCAGCGGCAAGGCGCCGATGGCGGCCAGCAGCGCTTGCACGGACTGGGAGGACATGGCGGCGATCTCGGGCTCGCAGGCCTGGGGGCCGGCCAGGTCATCCGCGCCCTGCGCCTGCGGCCCGGCATCCAGCGGCGCATGCGCTCCACGCACCTCGCTGCGGCGGTACTGGTCGATCACCAGGTTGCGCGCTGTGCGGTACAGCAGGGCACGCGGTTCGGCAATGCCCTCTCCAGAGCGCTGCACGGCCAGCAGGCGCGCATAGCTTTCCTGTGCAAGATCCTCGGCCGTGTCGCGATCCTTGACGGCCCTTTGTAGGAACCTCAGCAGTTCTCGGTAATAGCGTACGACCACGGGAGCCAACAACGGATCAGTCAACGGATGGCCATGCCCGGCCGCCTTGGCCCAACGGCAGGCGGTGCCGGGGGCTGCGAAGCGGCGAGTATAGACAGTTGAATGAGTTTCAATCTCAAACAGGAATATAAAGAGGGCCGGCTGTGCGGCCATGCCACGTGCTCAGGTCGGCGTGTCCACGTCATCCCAGTCATTGCCCTCGAAGCGCACCAGCCAGTTCAGGGCGTGGTGGCGCTCCATGAGCACGTCGGCGTTCAGCCCCGCGGGCGCGGGCTGCTGCTGCACCTGGGCCTGGCGCACGATCCAGTGCAGGCGGTAGTGCTGGTCCAGGGCGTCGAGGATGTCGCTGTCGGGCCGCATGCGTGCGGCATGCAGGGCGCCTTGCAGGTCGCCGGCCTGCAGCAGGACGCGCGAGGTGAGCGGCACGTCGCAGATGGCGTCGGGGAACGGCAGCGCATCGACCAGGCCCAGCGCCCATTCCAGCAAGTACGCGGCTTCGTAGCGCCAGCCGAACTTGGCGATGGCCTCTTCGGAGGGCTGGGCAGTGGCAATGAAGTCACGCTCGTTGGGGGTGAGCGCGGCCTGGGCGGCTGGCAGGCGCTGGAACAGCTCGTCGGGCGTGAGCGGTTCGCCACTGTTCATTGCTTCGTTCAGCGATTCGGCGCGCACGGCCACGGCCAGCAGGGCGAAGGCGCGTGCGGCGATCTCGTCGGGCGCGCGCATGCGCAGTTCGGGCTCGGAGATCAGCGGCGGCAGGCTGGCCGCTGGCGTGAAGCCGCGCTGCGCCAGCGCCTGCTCGCTGCGCTGCTTGCGCTGCCAGGCCTGCTGCGGATAGGGCAGCGCGGCCTGTTCATCGGGCTCGGCGCCGTTGGCGGCCAGCAGGATGCGGCCCTGCGGGTCGCGGATGCTGCCGTCCGCCAGAAATGCGATGGCGTTGGCGCGCTGCGCCCAGCCGGCAAAGGCATCGAGCTGCTCCGGCGCAACGCCCAGGCTCAGGTGCTGCTGCACGCGCTGGATATGGCGCATGGCGTGGTAGCAGTTGCGCGTCATCTGCCCATCGCCGCGCCCCAGCACATAGCCGACAAAGCCGGAAAGATGCGGTGCCAGCTCGGGGTCCGACAGATCGCGGCGCCCGGCCAGCGTGTGCGGAAAGTCAATCGCAGGAAGGTCCCAGACGGTGCAGTAGGCGTTGATGAGTACTTCGTCCTTTGCAGCATCCGCCTGGGGTTCTTGCAGCTGGCGCTGGTGTTGCTGGTGTTCCTGTGGGCGAGCGGGCTCGGGTGCAGGCTTGCTGAATGCGGTCTTGAGGCGGGTAAGGAGGTTTTTCATGTTCACGGACTGGGTTCCGGGATGGGCTCCGGGATGGGGAACAGCAGGAATCGCCCTGCCTCTTGGCCACGGTACGGCCTGCAGATGGCGGGTGACTCAGCCCCCCAGCTCCAGCACCGCCATGCGGTCATACAGCGTGGCCCGCGAGATGCCCAGCTGGCGCGCCGTGGCCAGTTTGTTGCCGCTGTTGGCGGCCAGGGTGGCGGTGATGGCCTTGCGTTCCAGCTCGGCCACCTGCTGGGCCAGGGGGCGCAGCAGGTCGGTGTCGGCGGGGCTGTTGTGGGCAGGGGACGGGGCGGGCGCAGTCTCGGGGCCCGGCGCGGGGGCGGCAGGTTCCACGCCGGATGAGCGCAGCACTTCGCGAAGTTGCTCTGCGTTGATGGCGGTGTCTTCGCTGCGCATGGCGGCCTGCTCCAGCACGTTGCGCAACTCGCGGATGTTGCCGCGCCAGGTCTGACCGGCCAGCAGGGCCAGGGCGTCGGGCAGCAGTTCGGGCGGGGGCATGTCGTTGCGCAGGGCCAGTTCTTCGGAGAGGACTTCGACCAGGGCCGGGATGTCGCGCCTGCGTTCGCGCAGCGGGGGCACGCGGATGGGCAGCACATGCAGGCGGTAGAAGAGGTCTTCCCTGAAGCGGCCATCGCGCACCATCTGCGGCAGGTCGCGCGAGGTGGCGGCGACCACGCGCACGTCAAAGCGCACGAGCTGGTTGGAGCCCAGCGGTTCGATCTCGCCTTCCTGCAGCGCGCGCAGCAGCTTGGCCTGCAGGTTCAGGGGCATGTCGCCGATTTCGTCGAGGAACAGCGTGCCGCCGTCGGCCAGCCTGAATTTGCCGTCGCGCGGCTTGCGGTCGGCGCCGGTGAAGGCGCCGGGGGTGACGCCGAAGAATTCGGCCTCCAGCAAGGCGTCCGGCACGGCGGCGATGTTGACGGTGACGAAGGGGCCGCCGCTGCGGGCCGATGCGGCGTGGATGGCATGGGCCAGCAGCTCCTTGCCTGTGCCGGTCTCGCCCAGCAGCAGCACGGGGCTGAGCGACTGGGCCGCGCGGCGCGCCTGGCGCTTGACCTCCACGGCGGCCGGGCTGCTGCCTACAAAGCTGGCAAAGCTGTACTTGGCGCGGCGCTCGCCCTGCACGGCCACGCGCAGGCTGCGGTTGCGCTGGGCGGCCAGCTCGCGCCGGGCCTCGTCCAGGTCGCGTTGCAGAACGGCGAACTTGCTGATCAGGGGCTGCAGCGTGGTCTCCGGCTGGTCGAACAGCACGATGCCGATGGCGCCGATGACCGCGCCCGCATCGTCCTTGAGCGGGATGCGGCTGACCACGAAGGTGCCGGCGCGGTTGGTGAGCAGGTCGATGAGCACGGGCTCGCCGGTTTCCAGCACGCGGCGCATGCGGGTGTTGGGGATGACGTCCTCGACCATGTGGCCCAGGAACTCATCTACCGAGGCCACGCCCAGGTCGGGCAGGAAGCGCTGGTAGCCCTCGTTGACCCAGACGATGCGCCCCGCCCTGTCGGCCAGGAACATGCCCTGGCTCATGGTGGAGAACAGCTGGAACATGGAGCGCGCTGCCAGCGCGAGGATGCCGTCGGCATCGAGCGGCAGGGGCTGGACCAGGGTGGGTGTGGGCGGCATGGATGGCATCCTAGCCGAGTCGCCCCTGCCAGGCTGCGGCACTCAGCCCTGCTCGATGGCGACCTGGGTGCAGATGGCGCAGCACATCTGCGCAGCCTGCTCGTTGGCGATGAAGTAGTAGATGCTGACGCCTTCGCGGCGCCGGCCCAGCACGCCGGCCTGGTACAGCGTGTTCAGGTGCTGGGACATATTGGGCTGCGTGGTGGCGATGCTGGCGAGCAGCTCGGTCACGTTCTTCTCGCCATTGCACAACACGCTGATGATCTTCAGGCGCACGGGCGCCGCCATGGCACGGAACAACTCCGCAGCGCTCTCGAAAACGCTGTCGTCGCTCAGGTCCATGCTGTCATTGCGGCTGTCCATAGGCGTCTGTCATCCTGGTATACGGCGGGAGGGCAAGGGGGCTGGCATGCTTTGCCGCCCGACCGGGCTAGTTTATAGCCCGCAGGGCGGCAGCGCAGGCTCGGTGCGGCTTGATGGAAGGCAAGCCGCCCTGTCATCGCTCAGAAATCAACCGTGGCCGACAGCATGAAGGTGCGCGGTGCGCCCAGCCCGAGGCTGGTCCACAGCGGCGTGGCCCAGTAGGCCTTGTTGGCCACGTTGGTGATGCTGCCGCGCAGCGTGAGCGGATGGCCGGCCGCCGTGGTCACGTAGCGCGCGCCGATGTCGAACACGGTGCGGCCCGGCACGGACAGCGAGTTGTCGGCATTGATGTACTGCCTGGAAGCCGTGGTGGCGTTGGCCGTCAGCGTCAGGCCCTGCACGGCGGGCAGGTCCCACTCCACGCCCAGCTTGCCCTGCAGCCTGGGCACACCCGCCGCCAGCTTGCCCTGGTTCACGCCGCCTGCCGTGCGGGTGAGCTTGGGCTGTACGTAGGCAATGCCGCCCATCAGGCGCACGCCCGTGGCCACGTTGCCGAAGAAGCCCCATTCCACGCCCCGGTTGCGCTGCTCGCCGCCGAAGGAGAAGACGTTGGAGACGGGATCGGTGTAGCCGTTGGGCCGCTGGATCTCATAGAGGCTGAAGGTGTGGGCGAAGTCGCCCAGGTCCAGCTTCAGGCCCAGCTCCTTTTGCCGGGACTTGTAGGGCGCGAACACTTCGCCCGCGTTGGCCGCCGTCATGGGTGCGGTGGCGCCCTGGCTCAGGCCTTCGATGTAGTTGGCGTAGACCGAGACACGCTCGCTGGCCTTCACCAGCAGCGCGGCGGCCGGCGTGGTGGCGCCTTCGTCATAGCGCGCGGTGCGCGCGCCCGTGGCCACGTTGAAGGTGTCGCTGAGCACCTGCTGGCGGCGCAGGCCCAGGGTGAGCTGCACGCGGTCCTGCGCGAAGGACAGGGTGTCGGCCACGCCGATGCTGGTCAGCCGCAGTTCGGTGCGCGAGATCGGGGGCGCGTTGAAGCTGGTGGCCGGGCCCCAGATGGGGTGGTAGATGTTGGTGATCCAGTCCTGGGCCAGCACGTTGCGGCGGCCGAACTGCTTGTCGGTATGCGTGTAGTAGGTGGCGTTGAGCGCCCACTGGTGGCCCACGCCGGCCGTGTTGAACTTGCCCTTGAGGCCGGCCTCGGCCGACTTCTTGTCCATCTCGAAGCCCAGGTCGGCCAGGTTGGTGCGGTAGTCGCCGGCCGTGTTGAAGACCTGGATCAGATAGGCGCCCGTGGAGCGGTACCGGGTCTTGCTGGTGCCCACGGCGGCATAGGCCGTGACGCGGTCGCCCAGGTCGAGTTCGCCGCGCACCATGGCGCCCTTGTCCTTGGTGTCGTAGAAGGCCCAGCTGGGGTTGAGCAGGGTGTCGGCCTTGGGCGGCCTGGGCACGGGCAGGCCTGCGGCCAGGTTGATGCCGCGGTTCAGGCCGTCGGTGCGGTCCTCGCTGCTGTACAGGTCGGCCGACAGGCGGGCACGATCGCCGCGCCAGTCCAGGCCCAGCGAGGCCAGCCGGGTCTCTTTTTCCTGATGGTTCACGGCGCCGTCGCCGTCGCGCAGCACGCCGTTGAAGCGGATGCCGAACTGCTTGCGCTCGCCGAACCGCCGGCCCAGGTCGATGTGGGCGCCCAGCTGCGCATCCGACATGAAGGAGGTGGTCAGCCGCGTCAGCGGCTCGTCGCCCGCGCGCTTGGGTACGAGGTTGACCGTGCCGCCCACCGAGCCGCCGGGCGGCATGCCGTTGAGCAGGGCCGAGGGGCCCTTGAGCACGTCCACGCGCTCGAACATTTCTGGCGATGCGCGGTAGAACGGCGCCACGCCGAACAGCCCGCCAAAGGTCACATCGCCGATGCTGGAGCTGAAGCCGCGAATGGAGTAGTTCTCGCTGATGATGCCGGTCATGCCCGTGCTGAACACGGTAGGGTCGGCGGCGGAGATCACGTCGGTGATGTCGCGGGCCTGGCGGTCGGCGATGAATTTCTCGGTATAGCTGATGGTGTTGAAGGGCGTCTCCATGAAGTCCTTGTCGCCCAGCAGGCCCATGCGGCCGCCCGTGGAGACCTGGCCGCCGGCATAGGCTTCCGGCGCCTGCTGAGCCTGTGCGCGCACGGTGACGGCAGGCATGAGCACGCCGCCGTCCACGGGCGCTGCCGCGTTGCGGTCGCGGCCCAGGGTGTAGCTGCCGTTGGCTTCGCGCAGGGCGCGCAGGCCCTGGCCGCGCAGCAGCTCGGCAAAGCCTTCGGCCACGCTGTAGCTGCCCGACAGGCCTGCGCTGCTGCGGCCTTGCAGCAGGCTGGAATCCACCGTCAGCTCCACGCCGGCCGCTGCGGCAAAGGCGTTGAGCGCCTGGCCCAGCGGGCCGGCCGGGATGCTGAAGGCGCGGCGGGCCTCGCCGGGTGCCGCCCCGGAGGCGGCTCCAGATGCGGCCCCCTGGGCAGCCGCCTGCGCCAGCGCGGACGGCATGGCCACGGCCAGGCCCCCCAGTGCCAGGCCCGCCATGCAGAGCATGTGCACGGCGATGGCCGTGTGCCTGCAGGCAAAGGCCGGGTGCGGCAGGGGGCGCGATGCGCCGTTGTGCGCGGGGCGGGATGGATGGCGTAGTGCCATGCGGGACTCCTTTCGATTCGGGTAGGCGTTGGGTGTTTCACCTTGTCTTCCGAACGAGAAAGCCAAACCCTCAATCGAGAATGCGATCAATTTGCAACCGCAGCGGCCACCGGGCCCGCGCCCGCTGCCGGCGCATCGCCGTAGCCCTTGAGCACGTCATCGACCATGAGCTTCACCGAGGTCACGCTGGCCGCCGTGACGTACCAGGCCTCGGAATCGACGAAGACCACGCGGTTGTTCTTCCAGGCGCTGGTCTGGCGCAGCAGCGGGTTGTCCATGCCTGCGGCGTCCATGCCGGGGCGGCGCTGCATGATGGCCGTGCGGTCGATCACATAGAGGATGTCCGGGTTGGCCTGCTGGATGAATTCGCTGGAGATGGGCTGGCCGTGCAGGTCGGCCTCGGCCGCCGTGCTGGCGGGCCTGACGCCCAGCGCGTTGAAGACAAAGCCGTAGCGCGACTGCGGCCCGAACGAGGTGAAGGCGCCGTTGTTGTGCATGACGATGAGGGCCGTCTCCTTGCGCCCTTCGGTGGCGCGCCGGGCCTGGGCCACCTTGTCGTCCATCTCGGCGGCCTTGGCGCGCGCCAGGTCCTGCTTGCCGAAGATGCGGCCCAGGGTCAGCAGGTGATCGCGCACGGTGTCCAGGTGCCGGGTGCCGCTGTTCCTGAAGTCCACGTCGAAATGCACGGTGGGCGCAAAGCCCGAAAGCTCCTGGTAGGCGCTGGCCTGGATGGGCGAGATCAGCACCAGGTCGGGCTTGAGCGCGTGCACGCGCTCCAGGTTGGGCTGGACGATGGAGCCCAGGTCCTGCACGCTGGCATCGTCCTTGTACCGGGCCAGGAAGTGGGGCACGAAGTCCTTGGGCATGCCAGCAATGGGCACCCCGAGCTGGTCGAGGAAGTCGGCCTCGTTCATGTCCAGCGCGGCCACGCGCTGCGGCGGGCGCTCCACCACCGTGGTGCCCAGCTGGTGCTGCACCGTGACGGGCGTGAACTCGCCGGCCGCCGCCTGCGGCGCTGCGGCCTGTGCCGACGGGTTGGCGGGCCGGTCGCAGGCCGACAGGGCCAGGGCAGCGGCCAGGGCCAACATGGGAGCGTGATGGGGAACGCGGAACAGACGGGTCACGGGCTTTCTCTCCTGAAAAATGGGATGCATTGCGTTGGGTGTTTTTGGGAGGCCGGGGGCCGGCTCAGGCCCGGCCGCGCCCGCGCACCATGAGTGCAAGGAAGTAGCTGCCGCATACCAGGTTGACGAGGATGCCCACCGAGGTGCGGTAGTTGAAGACATGCTCCACCGCCAGTTGCGCCGCGATGAAGATGGACACGGCCACGGCACAGCCCAGCGGCAGCGTGACCCGGTGGCGCGCCGTGCCCGCCAGCGCATAGCTGATGTGGGCCACGAAGATGCCCATGAAGGCCGTGGGCCCCAGCAGGCTGGTGGACACCGCCACCAGCGCGGCAATCAGCGCCAGCTGCAGGCGCAGCTGGCGCTGGTAGTGCACGCCCAGCGAGATGGCCTGCTCGCGCCCCAGGGCCAGCACGTCCAGCACGGGCAGGCTGCGCCGCACGATCACGCAGGCCACGGCCACGATCAGCGCCGACCACAGCAGCTGCGCGGGCCGGGCGCGGTTGAACGAGGTGTAGCTGTAGCCCTGCAGCACCGAGAATTCGCCCGGGCTGATGCGCAGCTGCACGAACTGCGTGAAGGTGCCTATCACCATGCCCAGCACCAGGCCCAGCAGCAGCAGGAAGTACACGTTGTCGCGGCCCCCGCCCAGCAGCCAGCGGTGCAGGGCCCAGGAGTAGCCCAGCATGCAGGCCACCGACAGCCAGAAGTTGCCGCTGGGGCCCAGCACCACCAGGCTTTGCACGCCCATGGCCAGCACCAGCAGCGCCTGCAGCAGCAGGTAGACCGCCTCATAACCCATGATGGCGGGGGTGAGGATGCGGTTGCCCGCAAGCGTCTGGAAGACGATGGACGACAGCGCAATGCAGATGCCGCCGATGACGATGGCCGACAGCCGCGTCAGCCGCCGTGCAATGACATAGCCGAAGTCCAGCCCCGAGCCCAGCAGCAAGAAGCAGGCCGCCAGCGCGACGACAACCACGGCAACCACGGCAGCCGCAATCCACGCGGTGGTGTGAGGCAAGGCCTTGCGCATCACGGCCTTCTGCGCAGGATGAGCACGAGGAAGAGCACGCCGCCCACGCTACCCGCCGTCAGGCCGATCGGCACCTCGAAGGGGTGCATGATCAGCCGGCCCACGATGTCGCAGGCCAGCAGCAGCGAGGCGCCGCTGAGCGCGACGATGGGCAGTGTGCGGCCCAGGTTCTCGCCGCAGCGCATGGCTACCAGGTTGGGAATGACCAGGCCCACGAAGGGAATGGCGCCCACAGTGATGACCGTGGCCGAGACGGTGACCGCCACCAGCACCAGGCCCAGCGTGGCCAGCGCCGGATAGCTCAGCCCCAGGCTGGTGGCCATGCCCTCGCCCATGCCCAGCACGGTGAAGCGGTGCGCAAACGCATAGGTGAGCGCCACGATGGGCACGATGAGGTAGATGATCTCGTAGTGGCCCTGCACGACGCGCGAGAAGTCGCCCAGCAGCCAGCCCTGCATGCTTTGCAGCAGGTTGTGGCGGAAGGCATGGAACTCGGCGATGGCGCTGAGCACGCTGCCGTACATCAGGCCGACCACGGGCACCAGCACCAGGTTGCGCAGGCGCATGCGGCGGATGATGGCCACGTACAGCAGGCTGGCGCCCAGGCAGAACACCAGCGCGAACACCATGCGCCAGGCCACGCCCCACGCGCCCGAGGTGAAGGCCGAGGCGGGCGCCACCGTCAGCGACACCAGAATGCCCAGCTTGGCCGCATCCAGCCCCCCACAGGTGGCAGGCTCCACAAATCGGTTCTGCACGATCTGCTGCAGCACGACGCCGCACACCGACAGCCCCACGCCCGTGAGCACCAGCGCTGCCAGGCGCGGCAGGCGGCTGGCCGTGAGGGTGAGCCAGGCATCGCCCGACAGCGACAGCAGCTGCCCCCATTCCACCTGCCGCGCGCCGGTGAGCACGGAGGCGCAGCACAGCGCGGCAAACGGCAGCAGCCACGGCGCCAGGCGCGGGACCTGCGTCCCTGTCGTTGGCTTCGCAGGCTCGCTCAACGGAGGTCCTCACCCGTGCCCGTGCCCGTGCCCGCTACCGTGCGCGTTCCCGCAATGCGCCAGCCCTTGGCGGCGCGCCGCCGCGCCAGAAAGCGCGCATACAGGCCTTGCGCCTGTGCCAGCTGCTGCGGCGTGCCCTGCTCGCTGACGCGGCCCTGGTCCAGCACGATGATCTGGTCGGCCATGGCCACGGTGGACAACTGGTGGGCAATCACGATCAGCGTGCGCCGGCCGCGCAGCCGCGCCAGCGCCTGGGCGATGGCCGCCTGGTTTTCGGCATCCAGCGCGGCCGTGGCCTCATCGATCAGCAAAATGGGCGCATCCTTGATGAGCGCACGCGCGATGGCGATGCGCTGGCGCTCGCCGCCCGACAGGCGCGCCCCGCCCTCGCCCACCGGCGTGTCCAGGCCCTGCGGCAGGCGCTCGATGATTTCGGCCACGCCGGCCTGGCGGGCGGCTTCCATCACCTCGGCATCGCTGGCCTGCGGGCGGCCCATGCGGATGTTGTCGGCAATGGAGCCCTGGAAAAGGTAGCTGTCCTGGAAGATCTGGCTGATCTGCCCGGCCAGCCGCTCGCCCGCGATCTGGCGCACGTCGATGCCGCCCACCAGAACGCTGCCCTGCTGCACATCGAAAAAGCGTGCGATCAGCCGCAGCACGGACGACTTGCCAGAGCCCGAGGCCCCCACCAGCGCCGTCATCGAGCCCGGCTCAACGCGCAGGCTCAGGCCGCGCAGCACCTCGGGCTGGCCCGGCCCGTAGCGGAACACCACATCGCGCAGCTCCACCGAGGCATCGCGCGGCGCCTGGGGCACGGCAGGCTCGGGCAGCGGCTGGACCGCGAGGATGTCGCGCACGGCATCGAGCTGCACGCGCGCGGCGCGCAGCGAGTCGGCGTAGCCGGCCACCTCCAGCAGCGGATCGACATGGCGGCAGGCCAGCAGCAGGGCCACGATCACGGGGATGGCGGCTTCCATTCCCATGCCCTGTGCTGCAACGCCGCCCAGGCGCTCGTCCAGCCACAGCGCGCCGGCCACCAGCAGGGCCGCAAACACGGCCTGCACGGCCCAGCCGTTGAGCACGCCCGACAGCGCCGCCAGGCGAATGGACTGCGCGCCGGATGCGCGCTGCCGGCCCAGTGCCTGCTCCAGCCAGCGCGTGCCGCCGCCTTCGCCATTGAAGGCGCGCAGCACGGACTGCGCCTGCGCAAACTCCACCATGCGCTGGCTGGCGCCGGCCATGCTGCGCTGCAGGCGTTCGTCTGCACGGCGGCCCAGGTGCGCGGTGACCAGCAGCACGCCTGCCAGCAGCGGCAGCGCCAGCAGTGCAATCAGGCCCATGCGCCAGTCCATGGCACACAGCGCGGCCACCACGGCAACGGGCGCCACGGCGCCGCTGAACACGGGCGTGAACACATGGGCCGGCAGCTGGGCCACCTCCATCATTCCCTGCGAGACAACGTGGTTGAGCCGGGCCGTGTTCTCGGGGGTGAACCATCCCACGGGCAGGCGGGCCACATGGTCACCCAGCCGGTGACGCGCCACGCGCAGCACGGCGGCGCCCAGGCCCAGGCCGGCCTTTTCCACCTGGCGCTGCCAGGCCCAGCACAACACCACGCCCGCCAGCAGCACGGCCAGCCAGGCTGCGGCGCCGCGCGTATCGCCTGCCAGCAGGCGCGACAGCACGGGCACCAGGGCCGTGACGACCAGGCCGCTGAGCAGGCCATGCAGCACGGCCATGCAGGCATAGCGGCGGAAAAGCCGGGCGTCGTCGCCCAGCAGTTGCATCAGGGTCTTCAGCATGGGGGCAGCTCCGGGGCCAGGGCGGGGGTGGAAGGCAGGGATTGGGAGGGCTGTGATTCGTACCCGCCCAGCGCCCACAGCCGTGCGTAGCGTCCGCCCAGCGCCAGCAGCTCGGCATGGCGGCCGCGCTCGCGGATGGCTCCGCCTTCCACCACAAGGATCTGGTCCGCATGCATGACGGTGTCCAACCGGTGGGCAATGACCAGCATGGTGCGTCCGGCGGCCAGGCGCGACAGGGCTTCCTGAATGGCGGCCTCGCTCTCGGCATCGGCAGCGGCCGTGGGCTCGTCCAGCACCAGCACGGGCGCATCCAGCAGCACGGCGCGCGCAATGCTCAGGCGCTGCTGTTCGCCGCCGGACAGCTGGGCGTCTTCGCCGATCACCGAGTCATAGCCGCGCGGCAGCGCCAGGATGCGTTCATGGATGTGGGCGGCGCGCGCCGCCTCTTCCACCTCCTGCGCGCTGGCCGAGGGCCGGCCCAGTGCGATGTTCTCGCGCACGCTGGCATGCACCAGGCGCACGTCCTGCAGCACAAAGGCCAGGTGGCGGTACAGCTGCCGGGTCTCGATCTGCCGCAGGTCCACCCCGCCCAGCGTGATGCGCCCTTCGTTCGGGTCGAAGAAGCGCAGCAGCAGCCGGGCGAGCGTGGACTTGCCCGCGCCCGAGCCCCCCACCACGGCGGTCACCGTGCCGGGCCTGAGCGTGAAATCCATGCCCTTGAGCACGTCATGCCCCGCCTCGTAGGCATGGCCCACGCCTTCGAAGCGGACTTCGCAGCCTTGGGGCAGCCTGTATTGATCGGCGGCCGGTTGCTCCAGCACGGGCGTGCGCAGCAGCGCCTGCACGCGCTGGGCAGCGCCCGTGGCGTGGTTGAGCGCATGCAGGTTGAAGCTGAGCAGTTGCAGCGGCGCGCTGATGCCCGGCGCCACCAGGGCAAAGGGCAGCACGTCCACGGGCGCCATCCAGCCCAGGGCCGTGAACAGCGTGCCAAAGGCCAGCACCACCCCCAGCACGGCTACGGACGCGATCAGCGCATTGGCATTGGCGCGCGCCGACACCAGCGGACGCGCAAAGCCGAGGAAGGCATCGGTAAAGCCATCGACGGCCTCGCGGTAGCTGCCATGGGCTCGGCCGCTGGCGCCAAAGGCCTTGACCACGGGAATGCCGTGCACGAACTCCACCACCGCGTTGTTGATGCGCGCCAGTCCCGCGCCAAAGGCCGGCATGTGGGCGCCGCTGGCCTGCATGGCATGGCGCATCACCAGAAAGAAGATGCCGAACGGCAGCGCCGAGACCAGGGCCATGCGCCAGTCCATGGCCACCAGGTAGACCGCAGAAGCGGCCACCGTGCCCGCGCCGCGCCCCACCGTGGTGTAGAAGTGCGCGGTCAGCTCGTGCAGGGTGGCCACGTCGTCCTGCATGGCCTGCTTGACCTGGCCCGAGGCCCGCTCGGTGAACCAGCCCAGCGGCACACGCGCCAGCCGCTGCATGGCCGATAGGCGCAGCCCGTGGGTGAGGCGGTTGTCGGCCAGATGGGCGACCAGCTCGCCCGCCGACACCAGGGCCATGCCCGCGAACAGGCAGACAAGGCACAGCGCGATGACGCGCCAGGCATCTGCCGCCACCATGCCGCCATCGGCCAGCGCCAGCCGCGCGATATGGGCGATGCCGGCCAGCGGCGCCAGCGCCAGCACGGCGCCCGCAAACGACAGCAGCGCGGCAAGAACAAGCTGCGCGCGGATGGGCTGCAGCGTCTGCGCAATGGGGCCGGGGCCGGCCTGGGCGTCATCGGCCTCGGGTGAGTGCATGGGTTCTCCTGGAAGGCATGGCGGATCAGAAAAGAACAGAAAACAAGGGCTCTTGCCTGTCTTCCGAACGAGAACGCCAAACCCTCAATACCCAGGGGCAGAAAGTTGAATCAGCCGGTAACGGGTTCCGAGAAACGGGGAAGGCGCCGCGATGAAAGAAGCCTCAGCCCGCCGCCTGCACCGTGACCCAGTAGCGCGTGCGCGCGACCACCTGCACGGGCAGGCCCAGCGCCAGGTTGTGCAGGGCGCGGTCGGTATCGCGCAACGAGAACACGCCCGTGACGCGCAGGCCGGCCACCTGCGGGTCGCAGCGCAGCAGGCCTGTGCGGTAGCGCGCCAACTCGGCCACCAGCTCGCCCAGCGGCATGTTGTCGGCCACCAGCACGCCGCGCGCCCAGGCGGCGGCACTTTCCTGCGCAGGCACCGGAGCCCGGGCCTGCTCGCCAGTGAAGACGGCGCCCTGCCCCGCATCCACGCGCACCACCTGGCCCGGCGCCCTGGCAGGACGCACCTCCACCGCGCCCTCGAACACGGCCACGCGGGACTGCTCATCTTCCTGGCGCAGCGTGAAGCGCGTGCCCAGGGCCTGCACCGTGCCGTGGCGCGAGCGCACGCGCAGCGGGCGGGGTGTGCTTTGCGGATCGGGCGCGGTGGTGACGAGGATTTCGCCGGCGCGCAGCAGGATCAGGCGCTCGGCCTCGTCAAAGCGCAGGTCGATGGCCGAGGCCGAAGCCAGCACCACCTGCGTGCCATCCGGCAGCGTGATCTCTCGGACTTCACCACGCGCCGTGCCATGGCTGGCGGCGGCAACCTGCCATGCATCGGTGCCGCGCACCACATGGGCAATGCCTCCGGCCGTGGCCATGAGGCCCAGCAACTGCATGGCACGGCGGCGGCCCCGGGGCGCCGGCGACGCAGCGGAGGTGTCCGCCAGCGTATGCCGCGCAATGCCGCCGGGCACGCTGCGCAGCTTGTCGTCAAAGGCCTGCAGCCGGCTCCAGGCCAGCTCGTGCCGCGGATGCTCGGCACGCCAGCGGGCGCAGGCGGCGCGGTCTTCGTCGTTGGCGTCGTCAGCCCACAGGCGTGCCATCCATTCGGCGGCGCGCTGGACGATGGCCGGCTCCAGCGGCTCGCTGGCGGACGCAGTTGCGCAGGCGTCAGTGGATGCGGCTGACGCGGCCGATGCCGGAGATGAAGACATGCCGGCCACTCAGCACACGGCGCCGTGCAGCGCCTGGTAGCAGGCCAGCAGGCCGGCAGCGATGTATTTCTCCACCGAGGACACGGACACGCCCAGCTCGGCCGCGATATCTCGGTAGGCCATGCCGTCGAGCTTGCACAGCAGCAGGGCCTTGCGCGCCTTGGGCGGCAGGCCGTTCAGTGCGGCATCGATCTCGACCAGGGCCTCCAGCGCCAGGGCGCGGGCTTCCTCGGAAGGAGCCATCTGCTCGGGCAGCAGGGCCAGGGCTTCAAGGTAGGCCGCCTCCACGCGGCGGCGCCGGTACAGGTCGATCACCAGGCCATTGGCGATCTGGGTGAGATGGCGGCGGCGCTCATCGGCCGGGGGAACGCGGCCCGTGCGCAGCAGCTGCAGGTAGACGTCGTGCGCCAGATCGGCCGCATCAAAGGCATTGCCCAGCTTGCGGCGCAGCAGGCCGCGCAACCAGCCGTGGTGATCGGTGTAGAGAATTTCGACTTGTTGCTGAAGCGCAAACTCGGCGGCGGCCACAGTACCCCTCCCTGTGCCCCAGGGCGCAGGCACGCCGGGGACGTATGACAAATGAGAACCATTTGCATTTTATATGGAAGCCAGCCCCCGCCGCCGCGACGCACTAGCGCTGCGGCAGGCCGGGCAGTATGGCGTTCAGGTCTACCGCGTTGGCCATGGCGCGGTTGCCTTCGTCGCCAGGATGCAGGTGGTCGCCCGAGTCGAAGCGCGCCGCCATGCGTGCCGGGTGGGCGCTGTCGCGCAGCACGGCGTCGAAGTCGATGACGGCATCGAAGGCGCCGCCCAGGCGTATCCATGCATTCACCTGCCGCCGCAGGTCGTCCTTGCCGTCCTGGTAGTAGTCGTCCAGCGGCGTGCCTGGCAAGGCGCCCTCGAAAGGCGGCAAGGTGGCGCCGATCACGCGCAGGCCGTGGCTGCGCGCCCTGGCAACCAGCTGGCGATAGCCCTCTGCCATGTCCTGCAGCGTGGGGCGCTGCGCCCGCGGCGCAAAGGCCGTGCCGGGCCAGGAAATATCGTTGATGCCCAGCAGCACGATGAGGCTGCGCAGACCGGGCTGGGCCAGCACATCACGCTCCAGCCGCGCCAGGGCATGCTCGCCCATGCCATCGGACAGCAGGCGCGCCCCCGAGATGCCGGCATTGACCACCGCCGCGCCGTGCGGCGCAAGGCGCGCGGCCAGGAAATCCGGCCAGCGGCTGTCCCTGTCCAGGCTGGCCGTGGCGCCGTCGGTGATGGAGTCGCCCATCACCGCTACCACGGGCGCCGCAGCTTCTGCCTCGACCTCTATGCCCGCCAACAGCGGGCGGGCCGTGCTGCTGATTGCGCCAGGGTCCGAAGTCCGCAGCGCCGCAGCCGCGGACTGGTCGCCCGCCACGATCCAGCCGGTCTGACGCCCATCCCAGTGAAAACTCTGCACAGGCGTGGCACCGGGCAGGTACAGGCTCACGGCCACCTGCGACAGCGCCGCCAAAGGCAAGGCCACAGGGTCGCTGACCAGGGATGCGCCTGCGGCAATGGTGGCTTGCGCGCTGCCGCCAAAAGTCACGGCCTGCAGGCTGCCAGCGTCAATGGCGCCCTCCGGCAACGGCTTTGCCACGGTCGCCCTGCCCACGGTCACAGGCTGGCCGCCATAGGCGTTGGTCAGCACGATGCGCAGGCGCGGCCCGCCCAGGCTGATGCGCGCCACCTGGCGCACGGTCTGGTCCTGCAGAACGGCGGGCAGGTTGGTAGGAAAGAGGAAGTCCGCCCCCCAGACTGGCTGCGGGCTGGCCTGCCACGTGGCAGCCCAGTTGGAGGCTTCAGCCGAACCCGCCGGCACCGTCGAATCCGCCATGGCTGGCGTGGAAATCACAAGCGCCAGAAGGGCCGCGCCCGAGGCCGTGGAAAGCGATGGAAAAAGTTGCCGCATGCAAGGAATCCGATGTCTGTCGATGGCGGGATCATGGATTCAAGGGCTGCGCGGGACTAGACGGTCTGCTGGAACACCATCTGTGAATTTAATTCACGATGAGGCCTGTGCTGTGCTTTGGCAGCGAGGATGGGTTTGGCGTGCCCAGATGGTCGCAGGGATGGCAGGGAATGGCGATGCGCCGTTGCCATTCTTTTCCTGCCCTTGAAGTTAGGCTGCATTTAACTGAACTTGCTTTGTGCTGTGCGCCGTGGCGCTTTTTTATCACCAATTTTAGACGGAGCTTTCCATAGTATATTTTGTATATATACTATTTCTTGAAACGGATGATGATGCAAACACTTGTTATAACAAAAATACAAGTTGATGTTATTATGGAAAATTTATTATCAATAAAAGGTATTTTGAAATTAATAATGCTCTCAAAAAGAAATAGAAGGAAAATATATGCCATTGCATATACTTTATTCTTCGTACATTTGATTTTTGTTACGCAATATATTGAGAATATAAAAACCAGCGTATCTACTGAAATTAAATAGATGGCAGATATATCGCCTGATGCCCAGCAGGTAGCGGGCCACATAAATGCTGTGCATGCTATGAAACTGTAATTCCTCATTTTATTTACAGGGGCAGGTGAATCCATTTATGTCGCCGGATTTAAATGCTTCCCACGCCTTCTTTGCACTCTCAAATAGAGAGCTATCCTTACTGGGGACAATCGATTCCTTGCCTATATGAATAAGAATTTCCGCAGCACTCTCTTGTCCAGTCCACAGTTGAAAACCCGAGTGAAATGGGAACGTCGCATCTTGTATAGTGTGCAATGCCGCGCCGAAATGGAATAGTGCTGAGTCCATATCGCCAGATTTTTTGGCGTTCAGCGCTTTCTGCGATTCATTTTTTATAAATTTATTTGTGGCGGCACATGCCCCTGCTTTGGTCTGACCGGGGCGTCGCATCGCGTGCATATGACTAAACTCCGGCGTTTGGTGCTCAGCGCTATCGGCCCACACATGACCTCTTGCGACGGCCGACAATTGTGATTGACTTATCTCTTTGCCAAAAACCAAATAACCGGCTCTTTGATGCACGTATGCGCCTTTCTGGGAAGCCCATAACCCTAATGGGTCAATTTTTTGTAATGAAATCAATGGATAGATACTTTTATTCATGCCGCCGCTTAACCCAATAGGATCCTGATTGACATAAATCCCCACCACCGGATCGTAATACCGATGCCGGTTGTAATACAGCCCCGTCTCCCTGTCATGGTGCTGCCCCGGCAGCCGGATCGCCTGGTGGATGCCCTGCGGGTTGTATTCCTGCAGCACATTGCCCCAGGGGTCCAGCTTCGCGGCCCAGGCCACCTGGCCGTTCTGGTCCGTCAGGGCCATGGGTGTGCCCAGATGGTCGCAGTGGTAGTGGTGGATGGCGATGCGGCCGTGCTGTTCTTTTTCCTGTTCCTGCAGCTGGGCCTGCATGCTGCCCAGCAGGCGTGTGGGTGCTGTCTGCCTGTTCACCCAGCGTGGCTTGGGCGCCGGGCGGCAGGTCCAGCGTGTGGGGCAAGTGGCGGGCAGCGTCTTGCTGCACGGCACTAAATAAGAGTTATATCGCAAAGTCAAACGATGAGATTTTCAGAAATCTCAGTGGATCCTTCACCCTGATACCCCACTAATCTGCCTCCTCCGCCAATACACCCCTGATTATTGGATAATTTAAAATCCACGCCAGAAGAACCCCAATCAGAAAAAACCATCTATTGTCTGCAACAATAGACATTCCAACGCCAGCAAAGAAGAAAATTATCCCCAATATTTTTCCTAACATCAAAACAATCTGGTATTTTTTCTTTGAGATTTTTATGATCATATGGTTATTTGCATTGACAAGTAAAATTATTTTGATTTGCAACAGCCCCATAACCAGCATTCATAGCGACCAGCTGAGTTGCTCCTCCCGTGGTTGGTTGGACAAATGTTCCCGGCACCGCTCTTACATAACCAGTCGTTTTATTAATAGCCACCGGTATGGCAGAACCAGGTGGCACAAAAGGATTCCTTGGATATCCCCCCACTGAGGATGCGTATTTACCAGCACCAAATAATCCAGCACTTGAGGATTTTATCCCCGACTGTGCGATACCTGCTGCTCCCGCTTCAGTTGTGAAGTGTGTAAGTGTTTTTGGAATTGCACCTACCGCGTTAGTGGCAAGTGTTGCCGCTGCGCCGGTCACAACACCTGACTTGTATGCACCTGTACATTTGTCAATTCCGCCATCCACCCCCAAAGAGTCACGCAGAGATTGACCTTTAAGTAATCCAAAACTCATAGTACTCAATATCCCATCACCCATTCCTGCCGAAAAGTCAACGACCCCTTGCGGCAAGGAAGGCAATGATGCAAAAAATGAAAGGCCTAAAGTATCTATTCTGCTAATCGGCTCCCCACCTGTATAAGAATATATATTCAATCCCCCCATCAACCCGATCGGATCCTGATTCACATAACTCCCCACCACCGGATCGTAATACCGATGCCGGTTGTAATACAGCCCCGTTTCCCTGTCATGGTGCTGCCCCGGCAGCCGGATCGCCTGGTGGATGCCTTGCGGGTTGTACTCCTGCAGCACATTGCCCCAGGGATCCAGCTTTGCGGCCCAGGCCACCTGGCCGGTCTGGTCCGTCAGCGCCATGGGCGTGCCCAGGTGGTCGCAGTGGTAGTGGTGGATGGCGATGAGGGCGTGCTGTTCTTTTTCCTGTTTCTGCAGTTGGGTCTGCATGCCGGTGAGCAGGCATGCGGTGCTGTCTGCCTGTTCGCCCAGCATGGCCTGGGCGCCGGACGGCAGGCCGTGGTCCAGGGTGTGGCGCAGGTGGCGGGCCGCGTCTTGCTGCATGTCGCGCGGCATGGCGTCGAGCATGGTTTGCATCAGGGCCAGGGCCGGCGCGTGGTTGGGGTCGTCCGGGTCGGGCAGGCCTGCGGCGATGGCTTGCACCAGCAGGTGGGGCTCGTCTTGGGGGTCGCCGCTGGCCGTGGTGCTCAGGCGCACCAGGGGGGTGAAGCTGCCGGGCTCGTAGATGGTGTGTTCTATGTGGCGCGTGTCGCTGCCGTGCTGCAGGCGCTCGGTGTGGATGAGGCGGTCGCCGTCCCAGCCGTAGTAGTGGGTGCGGGTGGATTCTGTGGAGTCCGCGCTTTCCACTTGCTGCTTCAGGCGCCTGCCCAGGGCGTCGTAGGTGTAGCGGCTGTGGTGGCGCAGTTGCTCGGCGTTGCCCTGGATCTGGCTGCTGCGCACGGCGATGAGCTGGTGGGCTCCGTCGTAGTGCAGTTGCTGCTGGCTGTGGTCTGCCTGCATTTGCGCGATGCGGTTGCCGCAGGGGTCGTAGCGCCAGACGCGGTCTTCGCTGAAGCCGATGCGGTTGTCTTCCCAGCGCTGCACGGGGCCTTGCCGCTGGCCTGCAAGGTGGCCCAGGCCCATGAGGTTGAAGTCGGTGTGCCGCCAGTGGGCGTGGACCTGGGCGGCCCAGTTGTCCTGAGGGCTGGCATGACCGGGGGCGCCGGACGCACCGGACGCGGGCAGGCGGTTGCCTGCGGGGTCGATCTGCCAGCGGGTGGTGGTCTGGGGCTGCTGGCTGTCGGTGGCCGCTCTGAGGCGCCCGGCGCTGTCGTAACCGTAGCGCAGCAGTTGTGCGGCCTGGCCCGGGGCGCCGGCCTGTTCAATGGCAACGAGCTGGCCCAGGCTGTCGTAGTGGTAGCGACGGCCGAGGATCTGGCCTATGAGGGGCTGGACCAGGTGATCACGGCCTTCCATGCTCTGCAGGCCTGTGGTGCCCAGGGCCGTGAGGCGGCCCAGGCTGTCCCATTGGCGTTGCACCTGCAGGGGGTTGTGTGCATCTGCTGCGGCGGTGGGTGGGTGCAGGCTGCGGCGGACTTCGCGGTGCAGGTTGTCGCGTTCGAAGTCGATGAGGCCGGCGCCGTTGAGCTGCAGTCCGTGCACATGGCCTGAGCCGTAGGTGAGCCAGGCGATCTCTCCCAGGCCTTGCAGCTGGCTGTGCTGGCGTGCGCCCAGCGCATCCAGGCTGTGGGCGATGCGGTGTTCGTATTCGATCTGGTCTGCGCCGCCGCCCCCGTTGCCGTGCTTGCCGGGCCGGTACAGCTGCTGCACTTCTGCGGTGATGCGGCCCAGGGCATCGCGTTCCAGTGCTATGCGGCTTTGCAGTTGGATGGTGTTCTCTGCGGTGTTCTCTGCGGTGTTCTCGACGGTGTGCTGCCAGACGCTGGCGGCCATGAGGCGTCCGGCCGCATCCCATTCGTAGCGGTGGGTCTGGGCCGGCGCATGGGCCGTGGCGGGCAGCTGACGTTCGACCAATCTGCCGCCTTCGTCCCAGCGGTAGTGGCTGCTGCTTTGCCGTGCGGCGTTGCCGTCCGTGGCTTCCATGAGCTGGCCTGCCGCATCCCAGCGGTAGCGCTGCAGCCGCTGGTCGAACCCTTCTTCCTGCACGAGCCTGTCCAGCGCGTCCCAGGCAAAGCGGCTTTGGGCACCGTTTTCGTTGACGAGACGCGTGAGGCGGCCAGCGCTGTCGTATTCGAAGCCCAGGGTGAGGCCGCCATGTGTTCGCTGGACCAGCCTGCCCCAGAGGTCGTAGCGCAGGTGGATGCTGGGGTCGGCGGCCGGTGCAGCAGGGCTTTGTCCCCCCATGAGAGGGGTGAGCGGGGGTTGGGCCGGTTCGATGCGCGTGAGGTGGCCTGCGCTGTCGTAGTGGTAGCGCTCGATCTGGCCGTTGGGCAGTTCGCTGGCCACGATGCGGCTCTGGCCGTCGCGCTGGTGGCGTTGGCGCTGGCCCAGGGCGTTGCCCACTTCGATGAGCGCACCCCAGCGGTCGTAGTGGTAGTGCGTGCTGTGGCCCGAGCAGTCGGTGTAGCTGAGCAGTTGGCCCGCGTCGCTCCAGGCCAGCTGTTTGCTGCCGCCCTGGGCGTCTTCGATGCGCCGGGGGCTGTCGCAGGTGAGCGGCGCTTCCTGGGGGTCGGGGTAGTGGTAGCGCTCGGTGCTGCCGTCGGCCTGGGTGATCTGGGTGAGGCGTCCCCAGGCGTCGTATTGGTAGCCGGTGGTGGCGCCTGCCGGGTC